>DAIPJR010000209.1:0-4106 GCA_036770165.1 Actinomycetes bacterium
GGGGTCGGCGGCCGAGACGCTCACGGGGGGTACGGACGCCGGCGAGCCGTCCGGGTACGCGAAGAGGCTGAAGACGTACGGTGCGCCGGCGACGAACGGGGACAGGCAGGTGCCCCCGGTGGCGCACGGGCCGGCCAGCTGCGTCGCCAGCTCGAGCACCGGGTTCGCACTCGTGAGCTGGTCCTCGGTCACCCACCCGCCGTCGGCGGGCGAGGCCGCAGCGGTCGTCCCCCGCTTCGCGACGATGACGAAGTACCACGCGAGTGCTCCGGCCGGCGGTGTGACGGTCAGCCGGAACGACCCGTCGGCGGACAGGGGCGCGGTCACGGACAGGGTGGGCGCCGCAGCCGGCCATGGACCGGTCGTCGCCGTCACGGCCAGCACGCTGGGCTTGGTGGTCGTCGGGTCGACGACGTAGACCGTGCCGTCCGCCGACACGGCCATCTGGTCGGCCAGCGTGACCGCCTGGCCGACCGTGACAGCGCCGGCGGTACCGAGCATCAGCAGGGGCGCGGACCCGTCGGACGGCGACTTCCACAGCTGGGTGAAGGTGAAGCTCCCGTTGCCCTCGACGAGTGTGTAGACCGAGCCCGTGGCGTCGACCCCGACAGGGGCGAACTCGGCGCCGGACCGGCTCGGGACGGCGACGAGAGCCCCCGCGACGACGGCCCAGATCTGGTCGCTGCCGACGAGCAGGGCCCCGTCGCTGGGGCGTACGGCGAGGCCACCGACCTGCGGCAGCAGTGCCGACGTTGCGGTGACGCCGGGCCCGGTGGCGAGGGCGCCACCTCCCGCGTATCGGTGCCAGATCCCGGCAGCCAGGTCGAGCGCATACACCGAGTAGCCGGTGCCACCGCCGTTGCTCTGGCTGATGTACAACGTCGATGCGTCCGCTGCCATCGGCCCGGGCGAGAGGTCGACGGACGTGGCGTCCATCCCGTCGTCGATCGCGTTGCCGCCGCCACCGGCCGTGATCCGGATGATGCCGTCCAGCCCGACGGACCGGACCCTGCCGCTGCTGTCCTCGATGTAGAGGACGCCGTTCGGCGCGTACGCCAGCTCCTTCGGCTGGATGCCCGCAGCCGTAGCGAGACCGCCGTTGCCCGAGCCGGCGAGGGCACCGGGGTCGCCAGCCACCCTGACCAGGGTCGTGGCAGCCCCCGTACCGTGCACCCGCACGACCGTGTTGTCGGACATGACGACCGGGTCGCCGGTCACCGGGTCGACCGCGACCCCGTTGATGTGGTCGAAGCCGCTGGAGAGCACGGTGGTCACCGTCGGGGGCGATGGCGTTCCGGCCGCCTGCGCCGAAGCCGAGGCAGCGACCGGAGCCAACCCCGCGACCAGGGTCAGGACAAGAAGGCGTTGCAGCGCAGCGCGTCCTGGCACGTGCTCACTCCCCGTTGGCCTGGTGATGGCAGCCCCGAGCAACGAAAGTACCGACGCCTGCCGCCTTGCCGGGCGGTACTGGAGCCAGACGAGCCGAACGGTTGATCACGTCCCACCCGGACGGCCAGCCGCTCTCCGCGTTGATCATGGACGAATGGCCCTTGTGGATCAAGGAAAAGGGGCCATTCGTCCATGATCAACGCGAGGATCGGAGCGGGGGTGGAGCGGAGCGGGGGTGGATCGGAGCGGACGGCTAGATCCAGCCGCGGAACCAGAGCCGCCGCAGCCAGTCCGGCTGGGCCAGCACCGTGCCGACGAGCACTGGCCAGATCCAGGCGGTGTTCGCCACGACGAGCAGCAGGTAGCCGCCGGCGGCGGCGGCGCCCCACGTACGACGGGTCGGTGAGACGTCGCGGGTACCGATCACGGCGCCGATCGCGAACGTGAGCGCCATCACCATGAACGGCGCGAACGCGACCTCGTAGAAGGTGAAGATCGTCCGGTCGCGGTAGAGGATCACCCAGGGCAGCCAGCCCGCAGCCACCGCGCCGAGGACAGCGCCGGCGCGCCAGTCACGGGCCCCGATCCACCGCCAGAGCATCCAGACCAGTGCGGCAGTGGCCGCCCACCACAGCAGCGGCGTGCCGAGCGACGTGACCTCCCGCGTGCACTGCGAGGCCAGGCATCCCTGCTGACCGGGCTTCAGCTCGATCGACCAGAAGGCGGTCGGTCGCACCTGGATCAGCCAGCCGATCGCCTTGGCCGCGTACGGGTGCGGGGTGTCCAGGTGGGTGTGGAACTTGAGCATCTGCGAGTGGTAGTCGAGCAGCGCGCGCACGTTGTCCGGCAGGAACGGCCACCCGCGGCGGCCGAGGATCCACGACCGCTTCTGGTGCGAGAACGTGAACAGCCACGGCAACCAGGCGATGCAGTAGACGACGAACGTGGTGGGTACGAGCAGCAGGAACCCGGTGATGGCGTCGCGCCGCAACGTCGCGAGGTAGGGCTTGCGGATCCCGGCGGCGCGCCGCGCCCCGAGGTCCCACAGCACCGTCATCGAGCCGAAGGCGAACAGGAAGTAGATGCCGCTCCACTTCGTCGCGCAGGCCAGCCCGAGGAGCACACCGGCGAGCAGGCGCAGCGGTCGAAAGCCCAGTCGCGGCCCGAGGTCGGCAGAGCGGTCTGGGTCGGCCGCACCGTCGCCGGCCTGCCGTGCCTCGGCCCAGTCGGCGAGCCGTTGTCGCATGTGGTCTCGGTCGATCACCAGGCAGCCGAACGCGGCGAGGATCCAGAAGGCGAGCACGCCATCGAGCAGCGCGCTGCGGGACAGCACGATCGAGAGCCCGTCCAGGGCCAGCAGCAGGCCGGCGATGCTGCCGAGCAGAGTGGACCGCGTCATCCGCCGGACGATGCGGGCCAGCATGAGGACCATCAGGGTCCCCAGGACGGCCGGCATGAACCGCCAGCCGAACGGCGTCACGCCGAACACCCACTCGCCGAAGCCGATCACCCACTTGCCCACCGGCGGATGGACGATGTACGACGCCTGCCCGGTGAAGACGTGGGTGTGGCCCGAGAGGATCAGGTCGTTCGCGTTGGGCACCGTCTCCTGCTCGTACCCGAACCGCCACAGCGACAGCGCGTCCTTGGCGTAGTAGGTCTCGTCGAACGAGAAGACGTGCGGCGACCCGAGGCCGGTGAAGCGGAGGTAGGCCGCCACGGCGGTGACGATCAGCGGGCCGCCCCACCCCCAGCGCCCGTCGTCCGGCATCGCCGGTGCTATCCGGTCGCGTACCGGGAGCCGGTCGCGCAGGCGGCGGCCACGATGGCGGCCCGGCGAGACGCCGGCCGGGTCCGTGGCAGGCTCCGCCAGCTGCTCGCCGGGCGGCGTCGCGAGGGTCCCGGTCACCGGGTCATCGTATGTACACCGCGGCGCCGGGCCCGGTAACCCTCGCCTGCGAAGATGCGCGGGTGACCGGCCTGCTCGTCCTCGCGGCGACCCCCATCGGCGACCCTGGGGACGCCTCGGCGCGGCTGGCTGTCGAGCTGGGCTCGGCCGACCTGGTTGCTGCTGAGGACACCCGACGCCTCCGGCGGCTCACCTCGGCCCTCGGCATCCAGATCGGCGGCCGCGTGGTGTCGTACCACGAGCACAACGAGGCGGCGCGCACGCCCGACCTGGTCGCAGCTCTCGTCGGCGGCGCCCGCGTCGTGCTCGTGACCGATGCTGGGATGCCGTCGGTCTCCGACCCCGGCTACCGGCTCGTCAGGGCCGCGGTCGACGCCGGCGTGCGGGTCACGGTGGTGCCCGGCCCGAGCGCCGTCCTTGCGGCCCTCGCCCTGTCGGGGCTCCCCGTCGACCGGTTCTGCTTCGAAGGGTTCCTGCCGCGCAAGGCAGGGGAACGGGCGGCCCGCCTCCAGGAGGTGGCCGACGACCCCCGGACGCTCGTCTTCTTCGAGGCCCCGCACCGGCTCGCGACGACGCTCGCAGCGATGGCTGCCGCCTTCGGCGCGGGGCGCGCCGCCGCGGTCTGCCGCGAGCTGACCAAGACGTACGAGGAGGTGCGTCGCGGCCCTCTCGGCGAGCTGGCCGCATGGGCGGAGGCGGGCGTGCGTGGCGAGATCACGGTCGTCGTCGGGGGTTCGCCGCCGCCCGGGAGCGGCCCGGACGCTCCGCCGACGGCAGCGGAGCTGGTGGCTCGCGTCGCGGCCCGCGA
>DAIPJR010000210.1:0-4066 GCA_036770165.1 Actinomycetes bacterium
GTGCAGGCGCAGATCATCGAGCTGATGGCCGACCTGCAGAAGGAGTTCGGCTCGGCGATCATCATCATCACCCACGACCTCGGCGTCGTGGCCGAGATCGCCGACGACGTCATGGTGATGTATGCAGGGCGCGGCATCGAGTACTCCCGGGCCGACGACGTCTTCTACTCGCCCGAGCACCCGTACACCTGGGGGCTGCTGAGCTCGGTCACGCGTCTGGACCGGGTGCGCGAAGCGCGGCTGCGGCCGATCCCGGGCACCCCTCCGAGCCTGCTGAACGTCCCGGCTGGCTGCGCCTTCAACCCGCGGTGCAACTACCGGGGGCGCGGCGGGATTCCCTGCACGACCGAGCGCCCCGATCTGATGACCACCAGCGAGGGCCACACGGTCGCCTGCCACCTGCCCGCCGAAGACCGCCGGGCGCTGTTCCTCGGCGACATCAAGCCGACCCTGTGACCGACCTGTGACCGACGGAGAGGCACGATGACGACTTCCGCCGAGATGGCAGCTCCCGCGGGCGGGGCTCCCGCGGGCGAGATGCTGCTGCAGGCCAGGGACGTCCAGATGCACTTCCCGGTGACCCGAGGGATCATCCTGCAGCGCAAGATCGGTGCCGTGAAGGCCGTCGACGGCGTCTCGTTCGACGTCGGGCGCGGCGAGACGCTGGGCGTCGTCGGCGAGTCCGGCTGCGGGAAGTCGACCCTCGGCCGGGTGCTGACCCGCCTGCTCGAACCGACCGGCGGCTCGGTCCAGTTCGACGGTCGCGACATCAGCCACCTGTCACGGTCGCAGATGCGGCCGATCCGTCGCGACATCCAGATGATCTTCCAGGACCCGTACTCCTCGCTGAACCCGCGGCACAACATCGGCACGATCATCACCGCGCCCATGCAGATCCAGGGCATCAAGCCGCCCGGCGGGACCAAGAAGCGCGTGCAGGAGCTGCTGGAGCTCGTCGGCCTCAACCCCGAGCACTACAACCGCTTCCCGCACGAGTTCTCGGGCGGGCAGCGGCAGCGCATCGGCGTGGCTCGCGCTCTCGCGCTGCAGCCCAAGCTGATCGTGTGCGACGAACCGGTCTCGGCGCTCGACGTGTCGATCCAGGCCCAGGTCATCAACCTGCTGGAAGACATCCAGAACGAGTTCAACCTGGCCTACATCTTCATCGCCCACGATCTGTCAGTGGTGCGGCACATCTCCGACCGCGTCGCCGTGATGTACCTCGGCAAGATCATGGAGATCGCCGATCGCGACTCGCTCTACGAGAGCGCCCGGCACCCGTACACGCACGCGCTGATGTCGGCGGTTCCGGTGCCCGACCCGGAGAAGGAGAAGACCCGGGAGCGTATCCTCCTGACAGGGGACCTGCCGAGTCCGCTCAACCCGCCACCCGCGTGCCGGTTCCACACCCGGTGCTGGAAGGCCCAGGCGATCTGCTCGTCCGTGGAGCCCCCGCTCCTGCAGATCAGCCCAGGTCATCAGGTGGCGTGCCACTTCCCGGAGGAGAGAAGCGTCATCTGATGAACCTGATCGCCTACAGCCTGGCCGGTCTGCTCTCGGTCACCAGTCTGCTGCTCATCCTGCTCGTGCTCCTGCACAAGGGAAAGGGCGGCGGCCTGTCCGACCTGTTCGGCGGCGGTGTCTCGTCGTCGCTCGGCGGGTCGTCCGTGGCCGAGCGCAACCTCGACCGCATCACTGTCGCCCTCCTGCTGGTGTGGCTGGCCTGCGTGGTCGCTCTTGGACTGATTCTCAAGCACGTCACCTGAATCGCTCGTCGATGTAGCAGACTGACGGGGTCCGATCCGACCAGCAGGGAGTTTCACTGTGGCGAGTGGTAGCGCGATCCGTGGCAGCCGCGTGGGTGCCGGGCCCATGGGTGAGGCGGAGCGGGGCGACACCGCTCCTCGGCACCGGATCGTCTTCTGGTGCGCGAAGGGCCACGAGACGGTCCCGTCGTTCGCCGCCGAAGCCCAGATCCCCGAGACGTGGGACTGCCCGCGCTGCGGTTGGCCGGCCGGCCGAGACCAGGAGAACCCGCCCGCACCGCCGCGCACCGAGCCGTACAAGACGCACCTGGCCTACGTCCGCGAGCGCCGCACCGACGCCGACGGTGAGGCCATCTTGGCCGAGGCGCTGGCCAAGCTGCGGGGCGACCGCTCCTAGAGCCGCGCCGATCCGCTGGGAGCCGGTCAGTGGCCGGTCGGTGGCTGGTCGGTGGCTGGTCAGGGGCTGGACGCGCGGCGCAGGCCCGGAGGCAGCAGCGAGGCCGCTGCCTCGTCCAGCAGCACCATGGTGCGCCCTCGGCCGCGGGCACCTGCCGCGGGCACCTGCACCGGACCGGCTGCCGACAGGGCCAGCCGCATCGCTGAAGCCTTCTCTGCGCCGGACGCGATCAGCCACACCTCGGTGGCCGTGCGGATCGCCGGCATCGTCAGGCTGATCCGCAGCGGCGGAGGCTTCGGCGATCCGTGCACCCCGACGACGGTGCGGTTCGTCTCGTACAGCGCGGCATGCTCGGGGAACAGCGATGCCACGTGGGCGTCCGGGCCGACTCCCAGCAGGAGCACGTCGAACGTGGGTACGCCCCCGTGGTCGCCCGGCCGGACGGCGGCGGCCAGCTCGGCGGCGTAGCGCTCCGCCCCGGCCTCCGGGCTCTGGCAGCTCCCGTCGCGCGCCGGCATGGGGTGGACGCGCTCGGGGTCGATCGGGACGTGGTCGAGGAGTGCCGCCCGCGCGCTCGTCTCGTTGCGCTCCGGGTCACCCGGCGGCAGGAAGCGCTCGTCGCCCCACCACAGGTCCAGGCGCCGCCAGTCCACGGAGTCACGGGCGACGGAGCGTGCCAGCGCGGCGAGCACGGCGGTACCGAGGCCGCCGCCGGTGAGGACCACCGACGCGGACCCTCTGGCGTTCTGGGCCTCGACGACGTGCGTGACGAGCCGCACCGCGATGGCCTGGGCGAGGCCGGCGCCGTCGCGGTGGACGCGTACCTCGGGTTCGCTCATGCTCGCCTCACTCCGCGTCGACGACGCCGGAGGCCTCGGACGCCTCGTCGGGCTGGCCAGGGTGCACCGGCAGGGGCTCGGCGGTGCCGGTCAGGCGTCCCAGGACCTCTCCGTAGACCTCGTCGGGATCCAGGCGTCGCATCTCCTCGGCGATGATCTCGGCGGTCTCGCGCTGGACCAGCGACACCTGCCGCTCCGGCTGGCCGGGCCGCATCAGCTGGGCGATCCGGCCGTCCGGGCGGGCCACGCTGATCTCGCCCGCGTCGCTGCGCAGCGTGACGCCGGTGATGCCGGGCCCGTCGCTGACGACGCGTTCGATCGACGCCCCGAGCCGGGACTCGAGCCACGTCGCCAGCAGGTCGGCGCTGGGGCTCCCGGGTTCGCAGGCGACCGAGCCAGACGTGATGGTCCCGAACGGTACGTCGAGGGTCGCCGCGAGCAGCGTGCGCCACTGGGTGACGCGGGTCCACGCGAGGTCGGTGTCGCCGGGGTGGTAGCCCTTCGACCGCCGGACGAGCTCCTGGCTGGCGTTGCCGCTCGACGCGGCATCGGTGATGCGACGCTGCGCCAGCGCGCCGACGGGGTCCCGGGCGGGCACCTGGGGGCAGTGCCCCGGCCACCAGACGACGACGGGCGCGTCGGGCAGCAGCAGCGGCACGAGCACCGACTCGGCGTGGTCGGCGAGCTCGCCGTGCATGCGCATGACGACAGTCTCGCCGGGGCCCGAGTCGCCGAGGAAGCGGACCTCCGCGTCGAGGCGAGCCTTCATCTTGCCCGGTCGAAGGATGGTCACCAGGATCCGCGAGGGGTGCTCGCGTGCCGCGTCGAGTGCCGCCCGCAGCGCGTCGTAGTGGTCCCTCTCGTCGGTGACGATGACGAGCGTCATGACCATGCCCACCGCTGGTACCCCGGCGCTGTGCCGTGCCTGGACGAGGGCGGAGGCGATGGCGGCAGCTGTCGTGTCGGTCAGGTCCACGATCACGGCCGCCTCCAGGTGCGTCCGTCGCGCTCGAGCATCTCGTTGGCGCTCGGCGGCCCCCACGTCCCTGACGCGTACTGCTCGG
>DAIPJR010000211.1:0-4065 GCA_036770165.1 Actinomycetes bacterium
GCGGCGGTGCCGGTCGAGCCGGGGGACACCGAAGCCACCTTGCACGAACGCATCAAGACCGTCGAACGCCTGCTCCTCGTCACCGTCGTCCACCGGCTGGCGAACGACGGCTGGCAATCCGACGGACGTCACGCGCACCTCAACGAAAGGTCTCGGTCATGAGCACCCCAGCACGTCAGCCCGTCCGCCGCGCGCTCATCTCGGTCTACGACAAGACCGGCCTGGAGGATCTGGCGCGCGGTCTGCACGAGGCAGGCGTCAGCCTCGTCTCGACGGGCTCGACGGCGGCCCGGATCCGCGATGCGGGGGTCCCGGTCACGCCGGTCGAGGAGCTCACCGGGTTCCCCGAGTGCTTGGACGGCCGGGTCAAGACCCTGCACCCGAAGGTGCACGCCGGTATCCTCGCCGACCGTCGCAAGGCGGAGCACCGCGATCAGCTCGCGGAGCTCGGTATCGAGCCCTTCGACCTCGTCGTCTCGAACCTGTACCCGTTCGCCGCCACCGTCGAGTCGGGCGCCGGCCCGGACGAGGTGGTCGAGCAGATCGACATCGGGGGCCCCTCGATGGTGCGGGCCGCTGCCAAGAACCACCCGAGCGTCGCCGTCGTCGTGGACCCGGCGAGCTACCCGGCTGTCCTCGAGGCGGTGCGCGAGGGCGGTTTCACGCTCGACGAGCGCCAGGCCCTCGCCGCTCAAGCCTTCCGGCACACCGCTACGTACGACGTGCAGGTCGCGTCGTGGTTCGGCAGCGTGCTGGCCCCGGACGACCACGGTTCCGGCTTCCCGGGCTGGGTCGGCACGACCGCAGAGCGGTCCACGGTGCTCCGGTACGGCGAGAACCCGCACCAGCGCGCCGCGCTGTACGTGTCCGAGCAGGGCACCGGCGGCCTCGCACGTGCCGAGCAGCTGCACGGCAAGGAGATGTCGTACAACAACTACGTCGACGCCGACGCCGCGTGGCGGGCCGCGCACGACCATGCCGCCCCGGCGGTCGCGATCATCAAGCACGCCAACCCGTGCGGGATCGCGGTCGGAACGGATATCGCCGACGCGCACGCCAAGGCCCACGCGTGCGACCCGCTCTCCGCGTACGGCGGGGTCATCGCGGCCAACCGGACGTTGACGGTTGCTGCGGCCGAGCAGATCGCGCCGATCTTCACCGAGGTGGTGCTCGCGCCGGACTTCGAGCCGGGGGCGCTCGAGATCCTGCAGAAGAAGAAGAACCTCAGGGTGCTCAAGGTGGAGCGGGCGTCCCAACAGGGCCTGGAGCAGCGAGCGATCACCGGCGGCCTGCTGGTGCAGGCGAGCGACCACATCGACGCCGGCGGCGACGACCCCGTCAACTGGACCCTGGCGACGGGCGAGACGGCGGATGCGGCGACGCTCGCGGACCTCGCCTTCGCGTGGCGCGCGGTGCGCGCGGTGAAGTCCAATGCGATCCTGCTCGCCCGGGACGGCGCCTCGGTCGGCGTCGGGATGGGTCAGGTCAACCGGGTGGACTCGTGCAAGCTGGCGGTCGCCCGGGCCGGGGCCGAGCGAGCCGACGGCGCAGTGGCGGCCTCCGACGCGTTCTTCCCGTTCGCCGACGGGCTGCAGGTGCTCATCGACGCCGGGGTGCGCGCCGTCGTGGAGCCGGGTGGATCGGTGCGCGATGCCGAGGCGATTGCAGCGGCACAGGCGGCCGGCATCACGCTCTACTTCACCGGAACCCGACACTTCGCACACTGAGCGGGTCGCTGGCCCAGGGCGTCACTCGCTGTGCGCGTCACGTAGGTCACGAGCGGCGTCGGCGGCGATCCGCGGGTCTGCGATCGGCAGGGCAGCGCCGCGGAACATCCGCCGGGCGGCTGCGGCGTCGCGTGGCCGGTCCACCGTGAGCACGGCGCGCAGCTCGCGCGGGCCGCGTCGCGACTGCGGTGCGAAGTACAGAGCGGCCCAACCGGGCTCGCCCTCACGGAGCACCACGTCGTCGCCGCGCCGCGGCAGGCCGGTGAGCGTCAGCTCGTGCCCCAGCTGGCTGGAGAAGACGTACGGCGCGAGGTCGGTGCTCGGGTCGCCCGCGTGGTCGGCCACCCCGAGGAGAGTGCGCACGGCGAGCTCGGGCCCGCGCAGCGCGGCGTCCCAGTGCCCGCCCGGGACCCATCCATGGCGCGCTGAGAGACGTTCGACGCAGTCCCCGACCGCGACGACGTGCGGCGGGAGGTCGAGCACCCGGTACCCGCCGTCCACCCGGATCGAGCCGCTGGGTGCCAGGGGAAGCGCCCCGGTCAACCACCCGGTCGCCGGCCGGGCGCCGACCGCCGCGACCACGACGTCGCCTCTCACCGCGCGGCTGTCCCGGAGCAGCACGCGTCCAGGGGTCAGCTCGGCGACCGGCATCCCGAGCTCGAGAGTGATGCCGAGCGCGTCGTACCACGGACGGAGCCATCCGCCGACCCGGTCGCCGAGGATCGGGCCCAGCGGCGCGACGGCGCCTTCGATCACCGTGACCTGAAGGCCTGCGGCGCGGGCGACGCCGGCCAGCTCCCCACCGATCCAGCCGGCGCCGATGCAGACAAGGTGCCGGCTGGTCCCGAGCGCGGCCCGCAGGGCGTCGGCGTCGGCTGCGGTGTGCAGGGTGAGCGCCGACTCCCAGCCGGCGGGCCTTCGTGCCCGGGCACCGCACGCGAGGACGACGGCGTCGGCCCGGTACGTCCCGGCCGAGGTCGTGACCTCGGCGGACGTGTCGGAGACCGTGAGCGCGACCGCCGGGTCACCGAGGCGCAGGTCGTCGACGGCGGCTTCGAGGTCGAAGTGCTGGTCCTCGGTGAGCCAAGCCGGTGTCGTGCGGGCCAGCAGCTCCTTGGACAGCGGTGGCCGGTCGTACGGGGCGATGCCCTCGGCGCCCAGCAGGGTGATGTGCCCGGCGAAGGAGTGATCGCGAAGGGCCCGGACCGTCTCGAAGCCGGCCAGGCCGGCGCCGACGACGAGAATCGAGCGGATCTCGCGCTCCGGGCGGGCGGTATGTGCGTTCGGGGCGTGGGCGGTCACAGTGCCACGGTAGTGTCACCAGCCGTGAGGAGTCCTCGGTGAACGTGCCCACGGTTCCCGCTGCCGACGCGCCCGTCCGCGCGACGCCGCCGGCCGTCGGACCGGTGCGACGAGCGCTTGCTGTTCTTCTCGTGGCCACGGTCGTGGTGGTTCTCGTCTGGGGGGTCTCACCCGCGACGTTGCTGCTCGGGTCCGCGCTTGTCCTCGCCGCCGTGGCTCGGCTGCTGATCCCAGCCGCGCGGATCCCCTCGCTGGTCGTCCGGTCGCGGCTCGCCGACTCAGCGGTGCTCGCGGTGCTGGGCATCGGGATCGCGGTGCTCGGTCAGCTCACCCCGGGCGTGTGACACGCACGTGGGCCCGGTCCGACAAACCTGGACCGGGCCCTCGCGCGTGTCAGGCCTGGTGGTGCTCAGGCCTCGCCCTCGGTGTCGAAGGCCTCGGAGTCGTCGAGCTCGGAGTCGTCGACGACGTCCTCGATCATCTCGGTGAACGAGGTGCCGGCCGGAGCCTGGAACGCCTTGTAGATGAAACCGGCAAAGGCAGCGCCGAGGAGCGGCGCGAGCCAGAACAGCCACACCTGGCCCGCGGCCGCGCCGGTCGCGAAGATTGCCGTCGCGGTGGAACGAGCCGGGTTCACCGAGCCGCCCGTGATCGGCGTGGCGATCTGGATGGCGAGCGCATAGGCGAGGCCGATCGCGACCGGCGCGAAGCCCTTGGACGCGCGCCTGTCGGTGGAGCCGAGGACGACGGCCAGGAAGACCGCGGCGACGATGAACTCCACGATGAGCGCGGCAGCGAAGCCGAAGCTCGGGTTCGTGCCGTCCTTCCAGACGTTCGAGACGCTCGCGAAGGCCGTCTTGGTCTCCGTGACGTTCGGGTGCTGCTTGATGATCACGAAGATCGCCAGGGTAGCCAGGGCCGCGCCGACGACCTGCGAGATGATGTAGGGGAGGACATCGCGCCACGGCGTCTTGCCGGCGATCGCCGTCCCGAGGGTGACCGCGGGGTTGAAGTGCGCCCCGGAGATGTGCGCGAG
>DAIPJR010000212.1:0-4046 GCA_036770165.1 Actinomycetes bacterium
TGGCGGTACGACCGCGGACGAGCCGGTCTGCCTCACCGGCGACGTGCTTTTCGCCGGAAGCATCGGTCGTACCGACCTGAGCGGCGGTGACCACGCGGCGATGCAGGAGTCGTTGCGGACCAAGGTGCTGCCGCTGGCCGACGAGACCGTCGTGCTGCCTGGGCACGGCCCGCAGACGACGATCGGGCGGGAACGCGTGAGCAACCCGTACCTGCTGGACCTGACCCGCTCCGCGCCGACCCGGGGGGTGTGAGGCGTGGCCAGCCGCACCTCGCTGTCCGGGTTCCCGGAGTGGCTGCCGGCGGAGCGGATCGTGGAGCAGTCGTTCCTCGACAGCATCCGGCGGACCTTCGAGCTGAACGGGTTCTCCTCGCTGGAGACGAGGTCGGTGGAGCCGCTGGACCAGCTGCTCCGCAAGGGTGAGATCGACAACGAGGTCTACGTTCTGCGCCGGCTCCACGCCGGCGACGACGAGGGCGACGCCGGCCTCGGCCTGCACTACGACCTGACCGTGCCGTTCGCCCGCTACGTCCTGGAGAACGCTGGGCACCTGACGTTCCCGTTCCGGCGCTACCAGATGCAGCGCGCCTGGCGTGGCGAGCGGCCGCAGGAGGGCCGCTACCGCGAGTTCGTCCAGGCCGACATCGACGTGGTCGACCGAGACACCTTGCCGGCCCACTACGAGGTCGAGATCCCCCTGGTCGTGGGGGAGGCCCTGCGGGCCCTGCCGATCCCCTCGCCCGTGGTGCAGGTCAACAGCCGCAAGCTGGCCGAAGGGTTCTTCCGCGGTGTCGGCGCGGCCGAGCCCTCCGTCGCGCTGCGGGCGATCGACAAGCTGGCCAAGATCGGGCCCGACGCGGTGGCCAAGCTCCTCGTCAGCGAGGCCGGCCTCAGCGAGGCGGCCGCACGTACCTGTCTCGAGCTGGCCGGGATCCGGTCGTTCGACACGTCGTTCGCCGAACGGGTGACGCGGCTCGGGGTCAGCGACCCGATGCTCGACGAGGGCCTGGCGGATCTGGTACGAGTGGTCGAGGCGACGTCGGCGGCCGCGCCGGGCCTCGTCATGGCCGACCTGCGCATCGCCAGGGGCCTCGACTACTACACGGGCATGGTCTACGAGACGCTGCTCACCGGCTACGAGGACCTCGGCTCGATCTGCTCGGGCGGGCGCTACGACTCGCTGGCCAGCGACGGCAAGGTCTTCTACCCCGGCGTGGGCATGTCCGTCGGGGTCTCGCGGATCCTCGGCCTCGTGCTCGGCCGCGACCTCCTGGCTGCGTCGCGCTCGGTACCCACCTGCGTCCTGGTGGCGGTCACGGACGAGGCGGCAAGAACGGCGTCCGACGGCGTCGCCGCGCAGCTGCGCGCGCGGGGGATCCCCTGCGAGGTGGCACCGGTGGCGGCGAAGTTCGGCAAGCAGATCCGGCACGCCGACCGTCGCGGCATCCCGTACGTCTGGTTCCTGGGCGATGCCCCGGGCGACTCGAGCGTGAAGGACATCCGGTCCGGCGACCAGGTCCCCGCCGACCCGTCGGTCTGGGAACCCCCCGACGAGGACCGCTGGCCGACCGTACGAAGGACCGAGCAAGCGACCATCCCCGAGGAGCAGAACCGGTGATCCGTACCCATGAGGCAGGCAGCCTGCGGTCCGCGCAGGCGGGCGAGGTCGTCACGCTGGCCGGGTGGGTGGCGAGCCGCCGCGACCACGGCGGGGTGGCCTTCCTCGACCTGCGCGACGTCTCCGGCGTCGTCCAGGTCGTCGTACGCGACTCCGCCGTGGCGCACGGGCTGCGCAACGAGTACTGCCTCAAGGTCGTCGGCGAGGTCGTGCTCCGCAAGGAGGGCAACGCCAACCCCGACCTCGCGACCGGGGAGGTCGAGGTGGTCGCGTCCGCGGTCGAGGTGCTGAGCGAGTCGGCGCCGCTGCCGTTCCCGATCGACGACCGCACCGACGTCGGTGAGGAGACCCGCCTGCGCTACCGCTACCTGGACCTGCGCCGCCCGGCACCCGCTCGGGCGCTGCGGATGCGGTCCGACGTCAACCGCTACGCCCGCGACGTCCTGCTGGCTCGCGACTTCGTGGAGATCGAGACGCCGACGCTCACCCGGTCGACGCCTGAGGGGGCGCGCGACTTCCTCGTGCCCGTGCGGCTCCAGCCGGGGCACTGGTACGCGCTGCCGCAGTCGCCGCAGCTGTTCAAGCAGCTGCTCATGGTCGCCGGGATGGAGCGCTACTTCCAGATCGCCCGCTGCTACCGCGACGAGGACTTCCGCGCCGACCGCCAGCCGGAGTTCACCCAGCTCGACATCGAGATGTCCTTCGTCGAGCAGGACGACGTGATCGAGGTCGGGGAGGCGGTGGTGCGCTCGATCTGGGCCGGCGTCCTCGGCCACGAGATCGGGCCGGTTCCTCGGATGACGTACGCGGAGGCGATGCGCCGCTACGGGTCGGACAAGCCGGACCTGCGGTTCGACCTCGAGATCAGCGACCTCACGTCGTACTTCGCGAAGACCGACTTCCGGGTGTTCCAGGCCGAGCACGTGGGTGCGGTGGTCATGCCCGGCGGCGCCGACCAGCCGAGGCGGACCTTCGACGCCTGGCAGGAGTGGGCCAAGCAGCGGGGCGCCCGCGGCCTCGCCTACGTGACGTTCGGCGCCGACGGCGAGCTCGGCGGTCCGGTAGCGAAGAACCTGTCCGACGACGAGCGTTCCGGGCTTGCCGAGGCGGTCGGGGCCCAGCCCGGCGACTGCGCGTTCTTCGCAGCGGGTCGGCGGAGCGACGCGCTGGCGCTGCTCGGGGCCGTACGGCTCGAGGTCGGCAAGCGCTGCGGCCTGATCGACGAGTCCGCGTGGTCGTTCCTTTGGGTCGTCGATGCGCCGATGTTCGAGCCGGTGGAGGACGACGAGGGCCGGGCCGGGTGGACGGCGGTGCACCACCCGTTCACGTCGCCCAACGACGAATGGGTCGACCGGTTCGAGCAGGCGCCCGGCGAGGCGCTGGCGTGGGCCTACGACATCGTCTGCAACGGCAACGAGATCGGTGGCGGCTCCATCCGCATCCACCGCGGCGACGTCCAGCAGCGGGTCTTCGACCTGCTCGGGCTGTCCCGCGAGGAGGCGCAGGACAAGTTCGGGTTCCTGCTCGAGGCGTTCACGTTCGGGCCACCGCCGCACGGCGGCATCGCGTTCGGGTGGGACCGCATCTGCATGCTCCTGGCCGGCGTACCCAGCCTCCGCGACGTGATCGCGTTCCCCAAGACCGGCGCCGGCTTCGACCCGCTGACCGGCGCACCGACCACGATCACCGCGCAGCAGCGCACGGAAGCCGGCATCGACGCCACCCCCGCCGACGAAACGCGTTGATCATGGCCGAATGGCCCCGTTTCCTTGATCCACATGGGCGATTTGACCATGATCAACGCGAGTGGGGGGTTCGAGGGCGCCGAGGACGCGGGTAGCGAGCAGCTCGTACCGTGCCTGGGCCGCGGGGGAGACGTGGGTCGGGCGCGGCAGCACGATCGCGGGGCCGAACGTCTCGCCGTTCCGGAACTGGGTGCGGGTCAGGTCCACCTCGGTGCCGTCGGGCAACCGGTTCCAGTAGTGGTGGTCTGTACGGACGCCGCCGGTGAAGACCTCGACCTCGTAGAGGTCGCCGCCGAGGGAGTCGTGGACCACGAGCGACGTCGGGCCGCACTGGTCGCGCGCGGGGTTCCCGGGGTCGTACCGGTCCGGGGTGTCCGACGTCTTGCGGTCCCACGACGCACGCACGGCGGCGGACAGCTGCTCCAGGGTGGGCTGCACCATGGCCGCCAGTCTGCCGGGGCCCGCGCCACGTTCAGAGCCGGCCCCGGGACCAGCCGCGTCGATCATGGGCAGATGGCCCCCATTCCTTGATCCACATGGGCCGTTTGGCCATGATCAACGGGATCGTGGGTAGGGTCGCGGGGTGGTCGAGGACCTGTTCACGGCGGCTGGCGACGAGCTCGCTGCCAGCATGGCGCCGCTCGCCGTACGCATGCGCCCGCGGAGCCTGGACGAGGTGGTCG
>DAIPJR010000213.1:0-4029 GCA_036770165.1 Actinomycetes bacterium
GGCCTTCTCCTCGTCCCGGCGGGCACCGCCGAAGAGCGCGTCGAAGCGGTACTTCTCGGCCGCCTCGAGCAGCACCGGGGTCTGGATCCGGTTGCGCGACCCGTTGGGCTCCTCGCGTACCGTCCCGCGGTCGATCGCCTCCTGGACCGACGCGATGATCAGCTGGACGCCGAGCTGATCGGCCCGGTGGTCGCGGAAGGCGAGCACCTCGGGGAAGTTGTGGCCGGTGTCGACGTGCAGCACCGGGAACGGGATCGCCGCGGGGGCGAACGCCTTCTCGGCGAGCCGCAGCATGACGATCGAGTCCTTGCCGCCGGAGAACATCAACGCCGGCCGCTCCATCTCCGCCACGACCTCGCGGATGATGTGGATCGACTCGGCCTCGAGCGTTCGCAGCTGAGACAGGTTGTAGTCGGCGCCTGCCGCGCCCGTGAACTCCAGCGGCGTCACGCCGTTACCTCCGTGATTGTTGCGAGTACTGCTGCGATCTCGGCAAGCACGTCCGCCGCCAGCTCGGGGCGGCAGACGACCAGGTCGGGCAGGAGGACGTCCTCCTGGTTGTAGACCAGCGGCGACCCGTCGATCCGGGACGCGTGCAGGCCGGCCGCCAGGGCCACGGCCACCGGGGCGGCCGAGTCCCACTCGTACTGTCCCCCGGCATGCACGTAAAGGTCCACCTCTCCGCGCACGACGGCCGCCACCTTGTAGCCGGCGGAGCCCATGGGTACCGGTTCCAGCCCGAGGCGGTCGGTCAAGGCCTGGGCGAGCGCCGGCGGCCGGCTGCGGCTGACCGCCATCCGGAGCGGAGCATCGGCCGTGCCGCGCGAGGCGGCGGGGACGACAGGCGCGGGGTCGGTGGCGAGGACCGTGTCCAGCCCGGGCAGCGCGACGGCACCGGCGACGAGCGTCCCGCCCTGCCACAGGGCCACGTGCACGGCCCAGTCGCTGCGGCCCTCGGAGTACTCGCGGGTGCCGTCCAGCGGGTCGATGATCCAGACGCGGTCGGCGGCGAGGCGGCGACGGTCGTCGACGGCCTCCTCGGACAGGACGCAGTCGCCAGGTCGGGCCTCCGCGAGCCGCCCCGCCAGCAGCTCCTGGGCGCTGCGGTCGCCCAGGTCCTTGAGCTCGCCGCCGTCGATGTCGGGATGCTGGGAGCGGACGGCCAGCAGCAGCTGCCCCGCAGCGACCGCCAGATCGGCGGCCAGCGACGCGTCGCTTCGTGGCCCGGTCACACACGCTCCTTCTCGATGGGATCTCTAGGGATCTCTAGGGATCATCGTGCCCGCTGCCCCCGGCGCAGGGGCAGCGGTCGAACGGTCAGCAACTATCGTACGAACGGCGGTGACGCTGCGTGATCGGCCAAAGGCGTCATATCGTCATACCTCGGCGCAGATGGTCAGGAGCGGTTCCCGCAGGCTGGCTAGTAGGCGCCGCTGCCACGCACGACGGCGCGGGCGGTCTTCCACAGGATCAGCAGGTCGGCGGCGAGGGACCAGTTGTCGACGTAGCGCAGGTCGAGGCGGACCGACTCCTCCCAGGACAGGTCGGCGCGGCCGCTCACCTGCCAGAGGCCGGTCACGCCGGGCTTGACGAGCAGCCGGCGCCGGACGTCGTCACCGTACTGCTCGACCTCCTCGGGCAGCGGCGGGCGCGGGCCGACCAGGGACATCGATCCGCCGATCACGTTGAACAGCTGCGGCAGCTCGTCGAGGGAGTAGCGGCGCAGCCAGCCGCCGACCTTGGTGATGCGCGGGTCGGCGTGCATCTTGAACATCAGGCCGTCGCGGTCGGACTTCTCGATCAGCTCCTCGCGGAGCTGCTCGGCGTCGACGACCATCGAGCGGAACTTGACCATGGTGAACGGCATGCCGTTCTTGCCGATGCGCTGCTGCTTGAAGAACGCCGGGCCGCGGCTGGTGAGACGCACGGCGAGGGCGATGCCGGCGATCAGCGGCGACAGCACCACGACCGCGCACAGTGCCAGCGCACGGTCGAACGTCGACTTGACGATACGCCGGCCGCCGTCGAACTGCGGCTGCTCGACCTGCAGCAGGGGCAGCCCGGAGACCGGGCGGATGGACAGGCGCGGGCCGGCGACCTCGACGAGGGACGGGGCGACCATGAGGTCGGCGCCGGTCGGCTCCAGCTCCCAGGCGAGGCGACGCAGCTGCTCGGGACCGAGGTCGGGGCTGGCGAGGACGGCGACGGTGTCGGCGTCGGTGAGGCGGACCGCCTGCGCGACGGATCCGAAGCCGCCGACGACCGGGACGCCGCGCTCCATGAGGGACGGGCGCTGGCCGGGCAGCGGCAGGCACGCCGCGACGACCTGGAGACCGTGGTAGCGCTCGTCACCCAGGCGGCGGAGCATCTCGAGGACCGGCAGCTCGTGGCCGACGACCACCACTCGGTGCAGGTACTCGCCGTGGGCCCGCCGGGCGTGCAGCCAGCGGCGCAGCGCGTAACGCTCGCCGACCGTGACCACGGTGACCAGGGGCAGGCTGATGAGCACGTAGTGGCGGGCGACCTCGATCTGGGTCGCGTAGGCGGTGAACGAGACGACCGCGACCAGTGAGATGCCGGCGCGCGCGACCCGCCGGAACTCCTCCGAGCCGACGCCGAGGAACCGCGGCTCGTACGCGCGGTTCAGCGAGACGGCCAGGATCCACACGAAGGGCAGCAGGAAGGTGATGACGATGTACGTCGGCCAGGCCAGGGTCCAGCCGAAGTGGATCAGGTAGCCGAGGGCGCCGGACACGAGGGCCACGGCCGCGTCGGCCGACATGCAGCGGGCGACGTAGCGGCGCTGCCAGCGGCGCTCCGGCCGCTCGACGGACAGGTCTCCGGTGCGGGCCGTGGACGTGCGGGCCTTCGGCGCCTTCGTCGCACCGCCGAGGGCCGCTGTCACGCCCTCACGGTGATCAAGGACTGCCATAACCCCAACTCCCGCCCCGATGATGCCCTTGGTTCGCCCGGCCCCAGATGCCGAAATCTCGAATCCCCCGACCAAGCAACGACGTGAGACTAGCGACGGCTCGGTGGCGCAACCAGGGCGCGGGACCGGAATCGTCCGAACGTTCGACAGCGTTAACCGTTTGGCTCACTTTCGGCCCGGCGACCGCTACGGAGAGTGGTCGAGGAGGTGCCTTTCTGTTGCTGCTCAACCGTTCGAGCACCCTCACGCCGGGTCGGCGTTGAAGGTGTTCTGCGCCCGCTCGAGGCCGACGGCGAGCACCGCCTCGACAGCGTCCGCGGCCCGGTCGACGTGGAACGGCAGCTCGCGGGCCTCGGCGGCGGAGAACGGCTTGAGCACGTAGACGGCCGGATCCATCCGCCCCGGTGGCCGGCCCACGCCCACCCGAACCCGTACGTAGTCCGGGCCGCCGAGCGACTTGGTCAACGAGCGCAACCCGTTGTGCCCCCCCTCGCCCCCGCCGAGCTTGAGCCGCAGCGCACCGTAGGGCAGGTCGATCTCGTCATGCACCACGACGATGTGGTCGAGAGGGACCTTGAAGAAGTCGCGCAACGACGCGACCGGTCCGCCGGACTCGTTCATGTACGCCTTGGGCTTGGCGAGGATCACCCGCGGTCCGCGCCCGGGTCCACCGACGACGCCCTCGACCACGTCGGCCCGACCCTTGTGCGCCTTGAACCTCGCGCCGAGCCGGTCGGCGAGCAGGTCGACGACGAGGAAGCCGGCGTTGTGCCGGGTGCTCGCGTAGGTCGGACCCGGGTTGCCGAGCCCGACCACCAGCCATCGCTGGTCGTGCGCTGCGTCCGCACCGGACGTCATCTGAGGCGAGTCTCGCGGGGAGTCTGGCGGGCGTCAGGCCGGAGGGTCAGCCCTCGTCCGGTTCCAGGGACTCGGTCTCGTCGGTCGGAGCCACGACCTCGGGCTCCTCTTCCTCGGTCGGCGCGGCGAGCGTGACCACGATCTGCTCGGGGTCGGCGGCGAGCGTCGTACCGGTCGGCAGGACGAGCTCGCCGGCACGGATCACGCTGCCCACCTCGTGGCCCTCGATGTCGATGACG
>DAIPJR010000214.1:0-4000 GCA_036770165.1 Actinomycetes bacterium
GGGCTCGACGGTGCCGTCATCGCGGCCCCGGACTTCAGCGAGGTCTCGACGTTCGACCGCTCGCAGTACGGGCTCGTACCGCTGCCGGTCGAGCTCTGGCACGGCTGGGTGTTCGTCAACGCGAGCGGTGACGCGGCACCGTTCGCCGAGCACATCGGCGTCCTCGACCGCCTCGTCGCGCCGTACGCACCCGAGCGGCTGGTGCGGCGCGACCGGCACTCGTACGAGATCGCCGCCAACTGGAAGCTGGTCGTCGAGAACTACCACGAGTGCTACCACTGCCCGCTGATCCACCCCGAGCTGTGCCAGGTGTCGCCGCCCACGTCAGGCGAGAACTACGACCTGCCAGGGGCCTGGGTCGGCGGATCGATGGAGCTCGACGCCAAGGCGGTCACCATGTCCCTGTCGGGGGCCTCGGACGGCATCCCCATCCAGGGCGTGCACCCGCGCATGGTCGAGTACCTCGGACTGTTCCCCAACCTGCTGATCTCGCTGCACCCCGACTACGTGATGGCGCACCGCATGGTGCCGCTCGCGCCGGACCGTACCTGGATCGAGTGCTCCTGGTACTTCGTCTCCGACGACGTCGACCCGGCCTACGCGGTCGACTTCTGGGACCTCACGAACCGTCAGGACTGGGGTGCCTGCGAGTCCGTGCAGCGGGGCCTCACGTCCCCGCACTTCAAGCCCGGGCCGTTCGCCCCGAGCGAGGACGCCGTGCACCAGTGGGTGACGATGGTCGCCCGCGCCTACCAGGGCATCCCCCCGCACCTCCCCGGTCAATCTTGAGAGATCCATCCGCGACACGCTCGGAGGGCTGCAACTCTCAAGACCGACACCGGGGGAGGCGGGTAGGTCAGCGGTGCTGGGCGTGCGGGGCGTGCCCGCCGAAGCTGGCGAACTGCCCACCCGACTGATGGAACGTCACGGTGCGTCCAGCCTCATGCCGGCCGACGAACGACGGGTCCACCGACCGTCCTGGGCCCACCTTGTGCGTGGACTGAGACTTTGCGGCGTCGGACCTGATCGCTGCGGACGACGCGTCACCGGTGCGAGCAACGTGCCGCCCGTGGTGGCGGCCATCACGATCTGCGCCGAACAGCAGACCGCGGATCCCGGCCGTGGCCAGCGCGGCGTGAACCGCGTCCTTCGTCGTCGCGGCAAGGATCTCCGCCTTGAGGGCGAGCAACGCGGCGCTCCTGGCCGTGAGCCGCGTCGTGATGTCGGCCTTCTGGGCATCGGCGAGCACAGTGCTCGCCGACACGCGTGCCTGGACCTTGACGATCCAGGCTAGGCGAGCGTCGATGCGCTGCACCAGCCGTGCCTGCATCTCGGCCAACGTCACGTGCATGGCCGACGCGTCGTGCCGCGCGGTCGTGCTCGGATCCTTCTGGTCAGCCGCACCGGTGCCTGCGAGGGCAGGGCCGGCGATGCCGAAGCTGAGCACTGCGGCGCCGGCTATGGCGGTGATCTTCTTGGCGTTGTCGATCCTCATCAGATGGTGCCTCCTTGGGAATGCGTGATCGTGCATTCGTGCCTCGTGAGGCTGCCCGAACGAGTCGGGGCATGAACCATCCGAACACCATATTTCGGACAGGGTCAAACCGGTCAGCCCGCGATCGGCAGTGGTCGGCCGTGCCCCTGACTCAGCATCTCCGCAGGTCAGGGCGGGTGTCGCGACTCGATCGCGACGGCGACACGCCCGTCCCAAGATCGCTCGGCCGCCCCGTCGACGCGTTCACCCGTACGGCCCAACGCGCCCGATCAAGGAACGCGCCGTCAGGGCCTCAGCAGGCGGCGGAGCTCGTCGACGGGCAGGCCCTGGCGGGTGGTCCCCGCGCGACCGGTCACGGTCGGCGAGGTGAGCATCGAGTTGAGCACCGCCTCCTCCGAGGCGTCGACCACCGCCTCGAAGAACGGGTTGAGGTCCGACGCGCCCAGCGCCGCAGGGCCGGTCATCCGCCCGGCCCGGTCGGCGCGGATCCCGGTCGCACAGGCGAGGAAGATCTCGCCGCTCCCGTGGTGGGCCGTGGAGCCGGTACGGGCCAGGCCGAGGCCCACGCGCCGCGCGAGCCTGGCGCAGGCGGCACCGTCCAAGGGTGCGTCCGTGACGACGACACCGATGCACGAGCCGGCCGGGCGCGGAGGCGGCTCGTACGGGTCCGGCGGGAGCAGCCGGCCCACCGGCACCCCAGCGACCGTGAGCCGGGCCCGGTCCCCGAAGTTGGTCATGAGCAGGACCCCGACGGTATGACCGGACGGGACGATCCGGGACGACGTACCTATGCCGCCCTTGAACCCGAGGCAGGTCATGCCGGTACCGCTGCCGACCGAACCCTCGGCTGGCGGGAGCAGCGACCCGACCGAGGCCCTCGCGTCCGCCCACGCCGCGGCGACGTCAGCGTGCGTGACCTGCATGCGGCGCACGTCGTTCAGGTCGGAGTCGTCGCACTCCCCGACGACCGGGATAGCGACGTCGTCGCCGATCCCCGGCTCGATCTCGGTCAGCAGCACGCAGGCCGCGTCATACACCCGCCCGAGCTGCATCGTCGAGGTCAGGAAGACCGGAGTCTCGACCAGGCCCCACTCGGCGGCAGTGAGGAAACCGGTGCACTCCCCCGCACCGTTCAGCACGGCACCACCAGCGGGTACAGGCCGCCGGAACGCATCGTCGGCGACGTGGAGCACCGTCACCCCGGTGCGCGCCACACCGCGGCCGGCCGGCGGGTCCGGCTCGTCACGCCAGACGGTCGCGTGCCCCAGACCGACACCGGGCACGTCGAGCACCGAGCTCGTAGGGCCAGGGGGAAGCGTCCCGATCCTGATTCCTAGGTCAGCGGCGCGCGGCATGGTGGCATCCTGCACCACATGGTCACCCCGTTGCGTGTTCCCGT
Source organism: Actinomycetes bacterium (assembly GCA_036770165.1). GTDB lineage: Bacteria > Actinomycetota > Actinomycetes > Prado026 > Prado026 > JANYIP01. Next base: position 2,895 of record DAIPJR010000214.1, read on the forward strand.
GGTCTGGTCGGAGGACTGCCTGCGGCACGAGCCCCTCGCCGAGATCTGGCTGGGAGTACGGACGGCCGGCACCGAGGTGCCCGCCCGCGCGACCGCGATCCGTACCGCCGCAGAGACCGCCGGCGCCTCGGTCGTCCCTGCCACGGCGCACTCCGACGACGTCCTCGGGCGCGTCCACGACCAAGGCCTGCTGGACCACCTGCGCACGATCGACGCCGCCTGGACGGAGGCCGGGCTCACCGTGGACCCCGGTCAGGACCGCGTGGTCCCGTACCTGTTCCCGACGGAGGCCCTGCTGGCCGGGCACCCGCTTAGATCGCCGACGGCCGTGCACGCGAAGGCCGGCCGGTACTGCTACGACACGATGACGCTGGTCGGACCGGGTACGTGGGAGGCGGCCCGCGGAGCCGTCGACGCGGCTCTGACGGCCGTCGACCTCGTGCGCCGCGGCGAGGCCCGCGTCGCCTACGCCCTCTGCCGGCCGCCAGGGCACCACGCCGGGCGGGACTCGTTCGGCGGGTCCTGCTACCTCAACAACGCCGCTGCCGCGGCAGAGGCGCTGCGCGACGCGGGCCACGAGCGCGTCGCTGTCATCGACATCGACGCCCACCACGGCAACGGCACGCAAGCCCTGTTCTACGGGCGCGGCGACGTCTTCTTCGGATCGCTGCACGTCGACCCGGGGGCCGGCTGGTTCCCGCACTACGTCGGCTTCGCCGACGAGACCGGACGTGGCGCCGGGGCGGGCACGAGCCTCAACTTCCCCCTCGCGCCCGCTACGGGTGACGGCCTGTGGCTGGCGGCCGTCGACCGGCTCGCCGGTGCGGTGTCGGCGTTCGGGGCGACCGCGCTGGTGGTCTCGCTCGGCGTGGACGCAGCGGGCGACGACCCGGAGAGCCCCCTGCTGGTCACCGTCGACGGCTATCACGAGGCGGGCGCGACGCTCGGTGCCCTCGGTCTGCCGACGGTCGCGGTGCAGGAGGGCGGCTACCACCTGGAGACGCTGGGCGCACTGGTCATGGCCACCCTCGACGGCCTCGCCGGCTGACCGTCTCTCTCTCCCCCCCTCCCCGGTCCCCGCCCCCCCCCGCCCGCCCGCCCCCCCC
>DAIPJR010000215.1:0-3998 GCA_036770165.1 Actinomycetes bacterium
ATCACGGTCGTCGGGATGCGCGCCGCTACGCCGCTGCCCGGAGACGTCACCGCGTCGCACTGCCTTGCGCTCGCCGGCCCGCAGGCCCTTGGCCTTCGCGTCGGCCCGGGCCTGCGCGAGCAGCGTCCGGGCCAGGTCGATGCCGGACGGCGGGGGCACCGGCTGCTGGCCGTCGATCTCTTCATCCGGCACGGCGCACCTCCCCGGCGAGCACGTCCACGCGCACCCCGGACAGGGCCGCAGGGACATCCTCCGCCACCGCGGCCGTGACGAGCACCTGCTCAGCCGGTGCGACCAGCTCGGCCAGCCGCTGGCGCCGGTCGACGTCGAGCTCGGCGAACACGTCGTCGAGGATCAGCACCGGCTCCCCGCCGTCGCTGGTCAGCAGGTCGTACGAGGCCAGCCGGAGGGCGAGCGCGAACGACCAGGACTCCCCGTGGCTGGCGTAGCCCTTGGCCGGCAACGGTCCCAGCCGCAGCAGCAGGTCGTCGCGGTGCGGGCCGACCAGCGAGAGACCGCGCTCGAGCTCGCGCCGCCGAGCCTCGCCCATCGCGACCAGCAGCGCCTCCGCCAGGACGGCACGGTCCGGGGCCAGCGGCGCGTCGGGCCCGAGGCTGGACACGTAGTCGAGCGAGATCTCGGCCGACCCGCGCGCCACGGAGGCGTACGAGCTGGCCACCAAGGGCCGCAGCAGGTCGACCAACTCGAGCCGAGCGGCCAGCAGCTCGGCGCCGGCAGTGGCGAGGTGGGTGTCCCAGACGTCCAGCGTCGACAGGTCGGCGCCGGCGCTGCGCTGGCGCATCGCGGCACCCGCCGACTTCAGCAGGGCGTTGCGCTGCTTGAGGACCCGGTCGTAGTCGGCCCGCACCCCGGCCAGCCGCGGCGTACGGGCGACGAGCAGGTCGTCGAGGAACCTGCGCCGCTCCGACGGGTCGCCCTTGACGACGGCGAGGTCCTCGGGCGCGAACAGGACGGTGCGCAGCAGTCCGAGCACCTCTCGGGCCCTCGGTACGGGTGAGCGGTTGATCCGCGCCCGGTTGGCGCGGCCCGGTGTCAGCTCGAGCTCGACCAGGGTCGAACGGTCGTCACGGACGACGCTCGCGCGGACGATGGCGCGTTCCGCGCCGAGCCGTACCAGGGGAGCGTCGGTGGCCACCCGGTGGCTGCCGAGGGTGGCGACGTAGCCGACGGCCTCGACAAGGTTGGTCTTGCCCTCGCCGTTGGGCCCGACGAAGGCGGTGACGCCCGGCTCGAGCGGCAGCTCGACGGACGCGTAGGAACGGAAGTCGACCAGCGACAGATGCGTGACGTACACGAGCCGGACCGGCGCCCGGGCCGTCAGCCGGACAGGCGGACCGGCATGAGCAGGTAGCGGTAGGCACCGCCGGCACCGCCATCAGCTGAGCCTGCACCTCCATCACCGGCACCCGAGCCGCCGGTGAGGACGGCTGGCTTCGTCGACGTCGTGAAGGACAGCCGGGCCACCGGCGAGTCGACGGCGCCCAGCCCGTCGAGCAGGAACTGTGGGTTGAACGCGATGCTGATCGGGTCGCCGTCGAGCGCGCAGGCGAGGGACTCCGAGGCCTGGGCCTCGTCGCCGGTGCCCGCATCGAGCTGCAGCTCCCCGGCGCTGAAGGACAGCCGCACCGGGGTGTTGCGCTCGGCCACGAGCGCGACGCGCTTGACGGCCTCGACGAGCGAGCCGGTGTCGACGTCGGCCACGGTCAGCGACTCGGACGGGAGCAGTGCGCGGTACTTGGGGAACTCGCCCTCGAGCAGCCGGGTGGTCGTGCGACGCCCGGCGCCGTCGAAGCCCATCAGGCCTTCGCCCGAGGCCGCGTTGGCCAACGCGATCGCCACGGATTCCGCGCCCACCAACGACTTCGCGGTGTCGGCGAGTGTCTTGGCAGGCACGAGCGCGATCGCGTCGAGACCGGTGTGCTCGGGTCGCCAGGTGAGCTCGCGGACGGCCAGCCGGTAGCGGTCGGTCGCCGCGAGGGTCACCGTGTCGCCGTCGATCTCGACCCGGATGCCGGTGAGGACCGGGAGCGTGTCGTCCCGGCCGGCAGCGATCGCGACCTGGGCCACGGCCGTGGCGAACAGCGAGCTGGACAGCGTGCCCGTCACCCCGGGCATCTCGGGCAGTGTCGGGTAGTCCTCGACCGGGAGCGTCAGCAACGAGAAGCGTGCGCTGCCGCAGACCAGCTGGACCTTGGGCCCTTCGGTGCTGATCTCGACCGGGCGAGCGGGCAGGCTCCGGGAGATGTCGGCGAGCAGGCGGCCGGAGACCAGCGCCCGCCCCGGCTCGAGGACGTCGGCGGCGATGGTCACCCGAGCCGACACCTCGTAGTCGAAACCGGACAGGCTCAGCCCGTCGGGCCCGGCCTCCAGCAGCAGCCCGGCAAGCACGGGGACCGGTGGCCGAGCCGGCAGGCTCCTGGCCGTCCAGGCCACGGCCTCGGCGAGAACGTCACGCTCGACCCGGAATCGCACGGAACCTCCTCGACGCTCTGGCTGTACTGGTGGACGGATGGCTGGACGGCTTGATGATGCTGGACGACTGGGCGGGCGGGCACATCAGATCATGTCTTGCTGACAGCGTGGGCCACCCTATGACCTTCCGGTCTCCCCAGACAGCACGGCTCGTCCCTTGCGGATGTTCGCCCTGTGCTAGTTCTTCTCGGCGTAGTCATAGGGGCCGTGGACAGTGGGGAAAACCACGATCTGCGCAGGTCGGCAGGCGTGGCGTGGTCCACAGCTGCTGTGGACCGACGGTGGACTGCCCGGCGCGCGGTGTGCACGGACCGGGCCGCGTCCCAGGACGGGCGGTCGCTGTCCACGTACTGTCCACAGCCGGTCCACAGCTGCGCTGCTGTCGTCCACACCGGGCGGCGCCCGCTCGTACGGCAGCGAAGGGGACGTACCGGGACAATCCCCCGATCCACAGGGTTGTCCACAGGGTGTGTACGCAGGGTCATCCGGGGAGCCGAACGGTCACAGCGAGCGACGGCGCATTCACGACCGGGTCTGGGACTTGATCCGGTTGGTGAGCTCGGTGACCTGGTTGTACACGCTTCGACGCTCGGCCATCAGGTGCCGGATCTTGCGATCGGCGTGCATCACCGTGGTGTGGTCCCGGCCCCCGAACTGCTGACCGATCTTGGGCAACGACAGGTCGGTGAGCTCCCGGCACAGGTACATGGCGATCTGCCGCGCGGTCACGAGGACCCGCGAGCGCGAGCCGCCGCACAGGTCCTCCATGGACAGGCCGAAGTAGGCAGCGGTCTGCGCCATGATCGTGGCGCTGGTGATCTCGGGCCCCGTCGAGTCGGTGATCAGGTCCTTGAGGACCACCTCGGCGAGCGCCAGGTCGACCGGCTGCCGGTTCAGGCTGGCGAACGCCGTGACCCGGATGAGCGCGCCCTCGAGCTCACGGATGTTCGTGGAGATCTTGCTGCCGATGTACTCGAGCACCTCCGGCGGGGCCGACAGCCGCTCCTGGGCCGCCTTCTTGCGGAGGATCGCGATGCGGGTCTCGATGTCGGGCGGCTGGACGTCGGTGATCAGGCCCCACTCGAAGCGCGACCGCATGCGCTCCTCGAACTCGCCCAGCATCTTGGGCGGCTTGTCCGAGGTGATGACGATCTGCTTGTTGGCGTTGTGCAACGTGTTGAAGGTGTGGAAGAACTCCTCCTGCGTCTGCACCTTGCCCTGCAGGAACTGGATGTCGTCGACCAGCAGCACGTCGACCTCGCGGTAACGGCTCTGGAACATCGACGCCTTGTCGTCGCGGATCGAGTTGATGAACTCGTTGGTGAACTCCTCAGAGCTCACGTACCGCACCCGCGCCCCGCTGTAGAGGTTGCGGGCGTAGTGGCCGATCGCGTGCAGCAGGTGGGTCTTGCCGAGTCCTGACTCCCCGTAGACGAACAGCGGGTTGTACGCCTTGGCCGGCGCCTCGGCCACGGCGACGGCGGCCGCGTGCGCGAACCGGTTGC
>DAIPJR010000216.1:0-1291 GCA_036770165.1 Actinomycetes bacterium
GCCGGCCAGCCGCGCGGTCCAGCGAGCCCGCCGGGCCGCCGACGCCGCCGACTCCTCGGGTGCGGGCACGGCGGGCCGGGCCCTGAGGTCGCGCAGCCGGAGCAGGTGGCGCAGCGCGAGCAGCCCCGAGCGCGTCCCTTCGAGCACCGGCAGCCCCGCCGCCCGCAGCGTCCGCGCGGACTCGGGGTCGACGGAGCTGTGGGCGTTGCTCAGGAGCGCGACCGGCTTGTCGGTGGCGCGCAGCAGGTCGAGCGCCGACTCGAGGTAGGCCTGCTCGCCGTCGAACTCCCTGACGAGGTCGAGGCCCACCGCGACGACGGCGACCCCGGGGTCATCGGCGAGAGTCGTGAGCGCCGACGTGAAGAGGGTCCGCGAGTCAGCGCCGGTGCCCCAGACGTCCAGCGGGTTCGAGGCGTCGAGGCCCGGGTCGAGGATCGCGACGAGCCGATCCAGGGTGGCCGGCGTGAGGTCGGCGAAGGGTGCGCCCACGGACTCGGCGACGTCGACCACGAGGGCCCGCTCCGCGCCGCTGTCGTGCACGGCGGCGAGGGCACCCGGCCCGGCGCGGCGGCCTACGGCCAGCAGCTCGACCGTGTCGCACAGCTCGTCCAGGTCGCCCACCCGCAGCACGTCGTACGCGTCGAACAGCGCGTCGTAGGCGGCGTCCTCGCCGGCCAGCGCACCCGAGTGCGCGACGACCAGCTCCCGCGACCGCTCCGACCGCCCGACCTTGAGCGCCACCACCGGGAGGTCGGCCTCAGCGGCCCGGCGCAGTGCGGCGCGCAGCCCGTCCGGGTCTCGTGCGGTCTCGGCCAGCATCGCCACGACCCGCGTCGTCGGCTGGTCGACGGCGTAGTCGAGGTAGTCGGCCAGCGACGTCACGAACTCCTGCCCCGCCGACACGACCAGGTTGAAGCCGATGCCGCGGTTGTTGCGCAGCAACGCCGAGAACGCCGAGCCCGAGTGGCTGAGGAACGTCACCGGGCCAAGCGGCGGCACGTCGTTCTCCTGGAAGCCCAGGGCACGCACGCCGTGGTCGAGGTTCCAGAAGCCCATGCCGTTGCCGCCGCAGACCGCCATGCCGGCGCCCCGGGCGATCGCCGTGAGCCGGTCGACGAGCGGCGGCCGCCCCTCGACCGGCGGCTCGTACCCGCTGGCGTAGACGACCGCCGACCGGATCCCGGCCTCGGCGGCCAGCGTGAGCTGCTCCTCGAGGGCGCTGTTGGGCACGCCCAGCAGCACGAGGTCGACCGGGCCGTCGAGCGCGGCCAGCGACGGCAGGCAGCGGCGG
>DAIPJR010000216.1:1301-3983 GCA_036770165.1 Actinomycetes bacterium
GGCGGGGTTGTCCCACTCCATGACGACGGCCTCGAACCCGGCCTCGGCATACAGGTCGAGCAGGCCTGCCGGGTACGCCTGCTCGTTGAACAGGCCCAGCGTCGGCCGGAATCCGAGCAGCTCCTCGTAGCGCGGGTTGACCGGGACGACCCGCATGGACGGGTCCCCGCGGGTGACCTCGGTCAGCAGCTGCTGACCGAACGACATCGGCCGTGCACTGGCGCCGACGACGGCCACCGTGCGCGCCTCCAGCATGGCGCGCACGGTGGCCCGTCGACCACCATCCGGGCTCCCCGCAGGAAGCCCTTCGGTCACTTCCCGATCCGCAGCTTGCGCCGCGTGGCCGCCATCTTGCGGTCGGAGATGGCCGCCTTCGCCGCCTGGTAGCCGGGGATGCCGCACACGCCGCCACCCGCGTGGGTGGCCGAGCTGCCGTTGTACAACCCCTTGATCGGCGTGCGGTAGTCGGCGTAGCCGGGAGCCGGCCGCATGTGGAACAGCTGCTCCAGCGAGAGCTCGCCGTGGAAGATGTTGCCGCCCACGAGTCCGTACGTGTGCTCCATCTCGTACGGGCCGACGACGTCGCGGTGGAGGACCGAGTCCTTGAACCCGGGGGCCACCTCGTCGTAGAGGTCGACCATCCGGTCGGCGTACGCCTCGAGCTCGTCCTGGTGCTGCTCGTCGGCCCAGTCCGACGGGACCCACTGCGTGAACAGGGACATGATGTGGGTGCCGTCGGGGGACAGGGTGCGGTCGAACGTCGTCGGGATGACTCCGTCGGAGAACGGTGCGGTGGCCGCCCGCCCCTCGCGCGCCTCCTGGAACGCCCGCTCGATGTACTCGACGGACGGCGCCATCTCCACCGAACCGGTGTGGTGCTCCTGCTGGTTGCTGCCCGGGTTGGCGGTGAAGTTGGGCAGCTCGGCGAGCGCCAGGTTGATCTTGACGACGCCGCTGCGCGACTTCCACGTCTCGATGTCGCGGACGAACGTCGACGGCAGCTCGCGGCTCTCGATCTGCTCCAGGAAGGCCAGCTTGGGGTGCAGCGTCGTGACGACGAGCGGCGCGTGCAGCTCGTCGCCGTTCTCGAGCACCACGCCCGAGACGGCGCCGTCGCTGATCAGCGTCCTGGCCACCTTGGAGTTGACCCGGATCTCGGCGCCGAACTCCACGGCCGCCCGGCCGATCGCGTCGGGCACGGCACCCATGCCGCCCTCGGGGAAGCCCCAGCTGCCGAGGTGGCCGTCGCCCACGTCGCCGATCGAGTGGTGCGCCATCACGTAGGCGGTACCGGGCTCGCACGGTCCGGCCCACGTACCGATGACGCCGTTGATGGCGAGGGCCGCCTTGATCTGCGGCGACTCGAACCAGTCGTCGAGCAGGTCGGCGATGCTCATCGCCATCAGCCGCGTGACGTCACCGACGGTACGGACGTCGAGGCCCTTGTTGCGCCACGCCAGGCGCAGCAGCTTGTTCAGCTCGGCCGGCCGCCGGGAGCCGACGTTGGGCGGCACCTGCATGAGCAGCGGCCCGAGGACGTCAGCCAGCCCGGCCAGCCACGCGTCCCACTTCGGCATCATGTCCGCGTCCTTCTTGGACCACTTCGCGACCTCCTCGTAGTTGCGCTTGGAGTCGTCGGCGAAGATCTGGATCGAGCCGCCCTCGGGGAACGCCTGGTAGTAGGGCCCCATCGGGTAGACCTTGTAGCCGTGCCGCTCGAGGCTGAGGTCCTTGATGATCGTCGGCGGCATCAGGCTCATGACGTACGAGAGCCGGGTGACCTTGAACTCGGGGGCGTCGGGCCAGGGGGACTCCGTCGTCGCCGCGCCACCGGTCTTGTACCGGGACTCCAGCACCACGGTGCGGGCACCCGCCCGGGCGAGGTAGGCCGCGGCCACCAGGCCGTTGTGCCCTCCACCGACAACGATCGCGTCGTACGTCTGCGCCATGCAACACTTCCTCGCGCTGGCCCGGCAGGCATCGCCCGTGGGGCACCCGAATGGTTTGACTGAACGTTCAGTCTAAAGACCTGTTAGGCTTTCAGGCAAGAGCTTGGAGGTGTCGACGGGTGAGCGATCGAGACGGCAACGGGGCCGATGACCGGCGTGAGCAGATGCTCCGCGCCGCCATCGAGGTCATCGGGGAGCGCGGCTTTCCCGAGACGCGGATCGCCGACGTGGGCAAGCGGGTCGGCGCCAGCTCGGCGCTGGTCATCTACTACTTCGGGACCAAGGACCGCCTGCTGACCGAGGCGCTGCGCTACTCCGAGGACCTGTTCTACGCCGAGGTCGCACGCCGCCTCGCGGCCATCGAGGGCGCCAAGGACAAGCTCGAGATGCTCGTCCGCTTCAGCTGCGACAACGAGTCGACCGGCGGGCTGCCCGGGTCGTGGGTGCTGTGGCTGGACCTCTGGGCTCAGGCCGTGCGCCACCCCGAGGTCGCGCGCGACCGCGAGGAGCTCGACCAGCGCTGGCGCAACCAGATCGCCGACGTCGTACGCATCGGCCAGGACTCGGGGGAGTTCGACCAGGTGGACGCCGACGCCTTCGCGCTGCTGTTCAGCGCACTGCTCGACGGCCTCGTGGTGCAGGTGGCGCTCGGCGACCCCACGGTGACCCAGTCGGTCGCCATCGACATCTCGATGCGGCTGGCCGGCCGCGAGCTCGGCTTCGAGTGGAGCCC
>DAIPJR010000026.1:0-12380 GCA_036770165.1 Actinomycetes bacterium
CGGTGATGTCGACGTCGGCCAGCTCCTTGAACTGGTGGTACATCGACGGCAGCCGGCGCCGGATCTCCTCGGCGGGCAACCGCGACGACACGTCGAGGAAGACGCCGCCGTGCGGTGACCCGCGACCGGCCTTGACCTCGGAGTTGATCGAGCGGGCGACCTCGTCGCGGGGGAGCAGCTCCGGTGGGCGCCGGTTGTTGTCCGCGTCCTTGTACCAGCGGTCGCCCTCCTCCTCGGTCTCCGCGTATTGCTTCCGGAACACGTCGGGGACGTAGTTGAACATGAACCGCTTGCCCTCGGAGTTGGTCAGGACGCCACCGTCGCCACGCACCGACTCGGTGACGAGGATGCCCTTGACGCTGGGGGGCCAGACCATGCCGGTCGGGTGGAACTGGACGAACTCCATGTTGACCAGGGTGCTGCCGGCCCGCAGGGCCAGGGCGTGCCCGTCACCGGTGTACTCCCACGAGTTGCTGGTCACCTTGAACGACTTGCCGATGCCGCCCGTGGCGATGATCACCGCCGGGGCCTCGAACAGGACGAACCGGCCCGACTCGCGCCAGTAGCCGAACGCGCCGCTGATGGCCCCCGCGCGCCCCGCGCCCTCGGGCGCCGCTGCGTCGCCCGGGTCGCCCGTGTCGCCGGGGTCGTGCAGGAGCTCGGTGATCGTGCACTCGGCGAAGACCTTGAGCCGGGCCTCGTAGTCGCCGAGGTCGCGCTGGTCCTCCTGCTGCAGCGCGACGATGCGCTGCTGGAGCGTACGGATCAGCTCCAGGCCGGTGCGGTCGCCGACGTGAGCGAGGCGCGGGTACTCGTGCCCGCCGAAGTTGCGCTGGCTGATCTTGCCCTCGGCCGTACGGTCGAAGAGGGCGCCCCACGCCTCGAGCTCCCACACCCGCTCGGGGGCCTCCTTGGCGTGCAGCTCGGCCATGCGCCAGTGGTTGAGGAACTTGCCGCCGCGCATCGTGTCGCGGAAGTGGACCTGCCAGCTGTCCTTGCTGTTGACGTTGCCCATCGACGCGGCGATGCCACCCTCGGCCATCACGGTGTGCGCCTTGCCGAACAGCGACTTGCAGATCACCGCGGTGCGCAGGCCGTGGCTGCGGGCCTCGATCGCGGCGCGGAGACCGGCGCCACCGGCGCCGATCACGATGACGTCGTAGGAGTGCCGCTCGATCTCGGTCATGTCTAGGGAGCCTCGTCTAGTGGATGAAGCGGAGGTCGGAGAACCAGCCGGCTGACACGGCCATCACGTAGAAGTCGGAGATCGCGAGGCTGGCGAGCGTGGTCCAGGCGAGCTGCATGTGCTTGCCGTTGAGCCGGGAGATGATGACCCAGGACTTGTAGCGGACCGGGTGCTTGGAGAAGTGCTTGAGCCGCCCGCCCAGGATGTGTCGGCAGGAGTGGCACGACGCGGTGTACATCCACAGCAGCACGACGTTCGCGAGCAGGACGAGGTTGCCCAGGCCGAAGCCGAACCCCTGTGGGCTGTGGAAGGCGCGGATGGCGTCCCAGGTGTTGATCAGGGAGATGATCACGGCGGCGTAGAAGAAGTACCGGTGCAGGTTCTGCCCGAGGAGCGGCAGCTTGGTCTCCCCGCTGTACTTCGCGTGCGCGTCGGGCACGGCGCAGGCCGGCGGCGAGAGCCAGAAGCTGCGGTAGTAGGCCTTGCGGTAGTAGTAGCAGGTCAGCCGGAACATCAGCAGGAACGGCAGCGTGATCGCGGCGAACGGGAGGATCCAGGTGTTGGGCAGGAAGGTCCCGAACTCGGCGGACCCCGGAGTGCACCCGTTGGAGAAGCACGGCGAGTAGAACGGCGTCAGGTAGTGGTACGACGCGACGTAGTAGTCCTTCTGCATGAAGACGCGCACCGTCGCGTAGACCAGCCAGGCGACCAGACCGAGCACGGTGAGCAGCGGCGCTTTCCGCCACTGGTCGGTCCTCAGCGTCCGCTCCGCGATGCGCGCCCTGCCGGGAGACGTGGTGCCGTTCGACATTGCGGGCCTCTCCGTGCGAGCAGTGGGAGAACTCGGCGAACGAGCGCGACGTTACGCTCAGCCTGACCGCCTGGCGCAGGCACCCTCCTGCAGACGGTCGGTTGCTGGCATCCTGCCACCGTGATCACGCCCCGTCGCCGCGAAGTCGTAGTGGCATCCGTCATATTTCGGGCGGGTCGGGTCCTGGCCGGCCGGCGTACCGAACCGCCGGCGCTCGCGGGGGGCTGGGAGCTGCCGGGGGGCAAGGTCGAGCCCGGCGAGTCCGACGAGGACGCCCTCCGTCGCGAGCTGCGCGAGGAGCTGGGTGTCCGGGTCGTGCTGGGCGAGCGGGTTGGCGGCGACTGGCCCCTCGGCCGGTACCTCCTCCGGGTCTGGATCGCCACCCTGGTCGACGGTGACGAGCCGGCCCCGCTGGAGCAGCACGACGCCCTGGAGTGGGTGCCCCTCGACCGCCTCGACTCGGTGGCGTGGCTGCCGGGCGACCGCGGGCCGTACCCTGTAGGTACCGCCTCCCACAGGAACGAGCTCGTCCGCATGCCCCCCACAGCTGAGCGCAAGGATCTTCGCAACCTGGCCATCGTCGCCCACGTCGACCATGGCAAGACCACGCTCGTCGACGCGATGCTGTGGCAGTCCGGCGCGTTCAGCGACCACCAGGCCGACGAGGGCTCCGTACGCGACCGGGTCATGGACTCCATGGACATCGAGCGCGAGAAGGGCATCACGATCCTCGCCAAGAACACGGCGGTCCGGCATGGCGGCGTGACGCTCAACATCATCGACACCCCTGGCCACGCCGACTTCGGCGGCGAGGTGGAGCGCGGCCTCGAGATGGTCGACGGCGTCCTGCTGCTGGTCGACGCGAGCGAGGGGCCGCTGCCGCAGACCCGGTTCGTCCTCCGCAAGGCGCTGCAGAAGCGCCTGCCGGTCGTCCTCGTCGTCAACAAGGTCGACCGCCCCGACGCGCGGATCGCCGAGGTCCTCGACGAGACGTACGAGCTGTTCCTCGACCTCGACGCCGACGAGCACCAGATCGAGTTCCCGATCGTCTACGCGTCCGCCAAGGCCGGGCGGGCCTCGCTCGCGCGGCCCGACGACGGCGGGATGCCCGACTCCAAGGACCTCGAGCCGCTGTTCGAGACGATCGTCAAGACGATCCCGGCGCCGCAGTACGACGAGGGCGCGCCGCTGCAGGCGCACGTCACGAACCTCGACGCGTCCCCCTACCTCGGCCGGCTGGCCCTGTGCCGGGTCCGCCAGGGCTGGATCCGCAAGGGTCAGCAGGTGGCGTGGTGCAAGACCGACGGCACCATCGAGCGGATCAAGGTCACCGAGCTGCTGGTCACCGAGGCGCTCGACCGGGTACCCGCCGAGGAGGCCGGGCCCGGCGACATCATCGCCGTCGCCGGCATCCCGGAGATCACCATCGGCGAGACGCTGGCCGACGCCGACAACCCGGTCGCGCTGCCGCTGATCACCGTCGACGAGCCGTCCATCTCGATGACGATCGGCATCAACACGTCCCCGCTGGCCGGGCAGAGCGGGAAGAAGCTGACCGCCCGGCTGGTCAAGAACCGGCTCGAGGCCGAGCTCGTCGGCAACGTCTCCATCCGGGTCCTCCCGACCGAGCGGCCCGACACGTGGGAGGTCCAGGGCCGTGGCGAGCTACAGCTGGCCGTCCTCGTCGAGATCATGCGGCGCGAGGGCTTCGAGCTGACCGTGGGCAAGCCGCAGGTCGTCACCCGGATCGTCGGCGGCAAGATCCACGAGCCGATGGAGCACCTCACCATCGACATCCCCGAGGACTACCTCGGAGTCGTCACCCAGCTCATGGCGCTGCGCAAGGGCCGCATGGAGCAGATGGTCAACCACGGCACCGGCTGGGTCCGCCTGGAATACGTCGTACCGGCCCGTGGGCTGATCGGGTTCCGTACCGAGTTCCTCACCGAGACCCGGGGCACCGGCCTGCTGCACCACGTCTTCGACCGGTACGAGGCCTGGCACGGCGAGCTGCGTACGCGCCCGACCGGGTCCCTCGTGGCCGACCGGCGCGGACCGACGACCGGCTTCGCCCTGGCCAACCTGCAGGAGCGCGGCACGATGTTCGTCGGCCCGGGTACCGAGGTCTACGAGGGCATGATCGTCGGTGAGAACTCCAGGGCCGACGACATGGACGTCAACGCCACGAAGGAGAAGAAGCTCACCAACATGCGGCAGTCGTCGTCCGACGTCCTCGTCCCCCTCATCCCGCACAAGCAGGTGTCGATGGAGCAGGCCCTCGAGTTCTGCCGCGAGGACGAGTGCGTCGAGGTGACGCCGGCCACCGTACGGCTCCGCAAGGTGGTCCTCGACCAGAACCTGCGCGAGAAGACCCGCTCCCGCGCCAAGAAAGCCTGACCTGTCCGTGTGAGATCAGGTCCAGACCTGATCTGACACGGACTCAGCGGGGAGGCAGCGGGCGGAGGGCCCGTCGCAGCTGGTCAGCCACTCGTTCTGGGTGCGCGCGCAGAGCGTACGTCGCGAACCGCAGGACGGTGCTGCCGTCGATGACGAGCTCGTTGGAACGGTCCATGTCGTCCCAGTAGCGACGTGGCAGGAGGTGCACCGCGCCGTCGACCTCGGCCACCACGCGACGCCCATCGGAGAGGGCCCACTCCGCGTCCAGGTAGCGGCGACGGCCCGAAGGCTCGACTCGCACGGACTGGCGCACCGGCTCAGGGAGGCGGAATCGGCGGCAGATGCGCGCAAAGTCGATCTCGGAGAGCGCCTGGGCACCGGAGGAGATGTCCGCGACTGCGTGCTGCAGCAACCGGCGATGCCGCACGCGACCCGCGGCAGCCAGCTCGGCTGCCAGCTCCTCGGGACGGGCCAGACCTTGCTGGACGGACGCGGCCAGCCAGCCCACCGCGGTACGGGGGCTCCGGCTCCAGGTGGCAGCGTCGACGACACTTCGGGCCGGTCGAGTCCGCGACGGCAGCCGGGACGGATGCACGTCGCGCGCGGGATCGAAGCGCCTGGACTCGTGCACCCGCACCCCGACCATCGGCGGGACGAGCCGTCCTTTGACGACCACGAGCTCCAGGGGCGTCCGGAGCCAGCCCTCGAGTCCGTCAAGCTCGAGTGCCGTCGCCGCGCAGAGGGCGGCTCCTTCGCCCGCGTTGACGAGGGCAACCCAGCAGGACTGGAGTCGGGTCAGCGGCCCGTTGTGCAGTACGACGGCGTTCGGGCCGTAGGCGCGCCAACGGCGTGCATCGACCTGCGCAACCTCGTACGCCCAGGTCGCCCCCAAGGCTCTGAGCTGGCGCCGTGAGAGGACCCCGGCAGATGCGGTCGAGGCCTCAAGCAGCGGACGCGGGAGCAGATACGGCACTCGGGGACGATGCCACGGGTGGTGCTTCGTGCGCGGCCGTCGTCCACAGCCCCCAAAGGTGTCCGTGTCAGATCAGGTCGGGACCTGATCTGACACGGACAGGTCTGACACGAGGCCGAGGGAGCGGCGCAGGAAGTCGAGCTGGAGGAGCAGCAGGTTCTCTGCGACGACCTCCTGCGGGGTCATGTGGGTGACCCCGGACAGGGGGAGCAGCGTGTGCGGGCGCCCAGCGGCCAGCAGCGCCGAGGACAGCCGAAGGGAGTGCGCGGCCACCACGTTGTCGTCGGCGAGGCCATGGATGATCATCAGGGGGCGGCTCAGCGACGGTGCGAGCCCGACCAAGGAGCCCGCCGCGTAGGCCTCGGGGTGCTCGTCGGGGAGGCCGAGATACCGCTCGGTGTACGCAGTGTCGTACAGCGTCCAGTCGGTGACCGGTGCCCCGGCGACGGCGGCGTGGAAGACGTCGGGCCGCCGCAGCACGGCGAGGGCCGCGAGGTAGCCGCCGAAGGACCACCCGCGGATGGCCACGCGTTCCAGGTCGAGCACACCGGGCAGCGCGCCCGCCACGGCTTGCAGCGCGGCGACCTGGTCGGCCAGCGGGGGGTCGGTGAGGTCGAGCCGTACGGTCCGCTCCCACGAAGGGGTCCCCGGCGTGCCGCGGCCGTCAGCGACGACCACGCAGAAGCCCTGGTCGGCCCACCACTGCGCCTCCAGGAAGCCACGCGCGGACGCGGTCACGAGCCCGTGGTGCGGCCCGCCGTACGGGTCCATCAGTACGGGGAGGGCCGGGTCGCCCGCAGCCCATCCCGACGGCAGGAGGACGGCGGTGGGCAGGCCCGAACCGGTCTCCGGGAACCGGACGCCGGGCACGAACCCCGGGTCGGCGACGTGCGTCGCGACCACCGCGACGAGCTCGCCTGCCCGGCTCACGGTCGCCCGGGTCGCCGGCGACACCAGGGTCGCGGTGAGCAGGACGAGGAGGTCGCCGGCAGCGCGTGCCGCGTTGACGCCCCCCGGCTCGCTGAGCTGGAGCCAGGGCCGCGCGCCGCCCGCGCCCGGCGCTCCCAGCCGGTAGACGTGCTGCTCGATCCCCTCGCTACCGACCACGAGGACGGTGCCGTCGGTCGACGACACGTCGGAGACGGCGCGGACGTGGACGCCGGCCGGCGACACCGGGTGCCCGTCGACGTGCAGGGCGTAGCGGTCCTCCACCACCTCGACGGTGAGGAGCTCTCCCGACGAGGTCCACGCGGGAGTGCCAGGGACGACGTCGACCCAGACCGGGTCGGTGAGCTCGCGCAGGAGCAACGTCGCCCCGGTCGTGAGGTCGACCGTCAAGACCGGCGCGCTCTCCTGCCGCCGGCTCAGCACCTGCAGCAGCGGTCGCCCCGCCGCCGACCAGTGGACGGTCACGAGGTACGGGTACGCCTCGCGGTCCCACGTGACCTCGATCCGCGCCCCGTCCAGGCCGAGCAGCCACAACGTCACGTCGGCGTTGGGCGTGCCGGCCGCGGGGTAGCGGTGCTCGGTCGCCGGCTGCGACGGGTTCTCCGGGTCGCCGATGTGCCAGACCTGTACGGGCTCGTCGTCGACGCGGGCCACCAGCAGCGCCGACGAGTCGGGCGCCCACCAGTAGCCGCGGTGCCGCTCGAGCTCCTCGGCCGCTGCGAAGTCGGCCAGCCCGTAGGTGACGTGCGGTCCGTCCGGCTGGGCGAGAACGCGGGACGCCGAGGTGCCGGCTCCGGTGCCGGCGGCCGTAGGGACGGCCACCACGTGCAGGCCGCCGTCCGCGACGTAGGCCACCTGGGTGCCGTCCGGCGAGAGCCTCGGGTCGATCACCGGGCCGGCAGCGGGCAGCTCCACGGCGCCGTACGGTCCGGTGAGGTCCGCGACGAACAGCCTGGACGACAGGGCGAACGCGGCCAGCCGGCCCTCGCGGTCCGTGGTGTACGACGTGACGCCGGCGCCGCCTTCGCGCATGCGCTCCCGGCGGGACCGCTCCTGCGCCGGCAGCCGCTCGTCCCCGCCGGCGAGCAGCTCCGCGGGGTCGACGACGAGGCGTTCCGAGGCGGTCGCGACATCGAGGACCCAGAGCGACGTGCTGCGCTCCGTACCGGACCCGGACCGAAGGAACGCCACCCGGGCCCCGTCGGCAGACGGTTGGAACAGCCGGGGCGCGCCGAAGGTGAAGCGTCCGGTGCGCGCAGCACGGCGCGGGAACGACTCGTCGAAGGAACCCGGGGAAGTCATGCCTCGATCCTGCCAGGCCGCGGCCCGTCCGCCCCGAGCCGTAGGCTCGGACCCATGACCGACGCCCCCGCTCCGGCGGCCTCCCGCCGCCTCCTGCTGGTCCATGCCCACCCGGACGACGAGTCGATCGGTACCGGCATCACGATGGCGAAGTACGTCGCCGAGGGCGCCCACGTGACCCTCGTGACGTGCACCCGCGGCGAGGAGGGCGAGGTCCTGGTACCGGCGCTGGCCGCGCTCGCGTCGTCCGCCGACGACGGGCTCGGGCCGCACCGCGAGGACGAGCTGTCGGCGGCGATGCAGGCCCTCGGGGTCACCGACCACCGGTTCCTCGGCGGCGCCGGCCGCTGGCGCGACTCGGGGATGATGGGCACCCCGCAGAACGACCGGCCGGAGTGCTTCTGGCGGGCCGACCTCCTCGAGGCGGCCGCCGAGCTCGTCGCCGTGGTCCGTGAGGTGCGCCCGCAGGTGCTGGTCACCTACGACACGTTCGGCGGCTACGGCCACCCCGACCACATCCAGGCGCACCGCGTCGCGATGTACGCGAGCCAGCTGGCGGCCGCGCCCGGGTTCCGGCCCGACCTCGGCCCGACCTGGGAGATCAGCAAGGTCTACTGGACGACGCTGCCGCGGTCGTACGTGAAGCTCGGCATCGAGGCTCTGATCGCCTCGGGCAACAGCGGCTTCTTCGGCGTCGACAACGCCGACGACATCCCCTTCCTCACCCCCGACGAGGTCGTCACCACCCACGTCGAGGGGCTCGAGCACGAGCCCGCGAAGATGGCGGCCCTGCGCGCGCACGCCAGCCAGGTCGACGAGGAGCACGGCTTCTTCCAGATGGCCAAGCTGCTCGGCCCCACAGCGATGGGCAACGAGTTCTTCATGCTGGTCCACGGCGAGCTCGGCCCGACCCGCGACGCCGACGGCCGCGAGACGGATCTCTTCTCGGGTGTGGGGTAGGTCGTTCGGCTCGACTTGCTAGGCCGTCCGGGTGAACGCCCGGCACGCGCCTGCCCCCGCAGGTGAGACTGGCGCTTGGTTAGAGCAGCGATCAGCCGCGAGCACCTGAAGAGGGGACCTGCCAGTGACAGAGCGTACGGCGCCGGCGATCATGGATGTGGGCACCGTGGACGTCGGGCGCAGCCGTGAGCGGTCGCGCCGACGCCGGGTCCGCAAGGCGCTGCTGCTGCTCGCCGTACCCGTCGGCTACGTCACCCTGCGCCTTGCCACCGGGCATGCCGGCAACATCGTGTCGATCCCGAGCATCGACCCGATGTACTGGATGGAAGGCCTGATCGTGGTGGCGATCGTGGCGACCACGATGTACATGATGTTCGGCGGGGCCAAGTCGCCGCACGTGATGTACCGGCCGGAGCAGATCGACATCACCATCGACGACGTCAAGGGGATCGACGTCGTCAAGGAGGATGTCGTCCGGTCGTTGAACCTGTTCCTCGCGCACAAGACGTTCGCCGAGGAGACCGGTGGCTCGCCGCGGCGCGGGCTGCTGTTCGAGGGCGCGCCCGGCACCGGCAAGACGCACCTCGCCAAGGCGATGGCGCGCGAGGCCGGCGTGCCGTTCCTCTACGTGAGCGCCACGTCGTTCCAGTCGCAGATGTACGGCGCGACCGCTCGGCGCATCCGCGCGTACTTCCGCGCCCTCCGCAAGGCGGCCCGTCAGGAGGGCGGCGCGATCGGGTTCATCGAGGAGATCGACGCGATCGGTGCCGCGCGCGGCGGGGTCAGCGCCACGGAGATGCCCGACGTGCTGAGGGCGCTGGGCATGCCGATGGGCTGCGGGGGCCTGACCGGTCTCCCGTCGATGGGTCCGTCGGGACGCAGCGCCGCGGGCCTCGTCCAGAACCGGATGATCTCCGAGGGCATCGGTGGTGTCGTCAACGAGCTGCTCGTGCAGATGCAGAGCTTCGACGAGCCGACCGGCATGCAGAAGTTCGAGACCCGGTTCATCGACTGGGCCAACCTGTTCCTGCCCAAGGGGCACCAGTTCCACCGGCCGCTGCCGCCCAAGACCAACCTGCTGCTCATCGCGGCGACCAACCGGGCCGACAACCTCGATCCCGCGCTGCTGCGGCCGGGCCGGTTCGACCGGCGGCTCACGTTCGAGTCTCCGACGAAGGCCGGCCGGCGTGAGCTGATCGACCTGTTCCTCGCGCGGCGAAGGCACGGCTCCGAGCTGGACGAGGACGAGCAGCGCGACGCGATCGCCGCTGCGACGCAGGAGTACACGCCGGTCATGATCGAGCACCTGTTCGACGAGGCCTTGGTCAACGCCATGCGCCGCGGCGAGGTGGCCATGTCCCGCGCCGACGTGGAGGAAGCCCGCCTCGTGGAGGAGATCGGGCTGGGACAGCCGGTCGCCTACACCGAGCACGAGAAGCGGCTGATCGCGACGCACGAGTCTGGGCACGCGACCATCGCCTGGCTCGTCGCGCCGCAGCGGCGCCTCGAGGTGCTGACCATCGTCAAGCGCCGCGAGGCCCTCGGGCTGCTGGCGCACGGCGACCGCGAGGACGTCTTCACCCGCTCGCGCAGCGAGATGCTCGGCCTCATCCAGATCGCCTTCGGCGGGCAGGTGGCCGAGGAGCTGTTCTTCGGCGACATCTCCACCGGACCCGGCGGCGACCTCCTGTACGCGACCAACGTGGCGGCGCAGATGGTCGGCGCGGTCGGCATGACCGACACGCTGATCTCCTACGGCGCGGTCCAGGGTTCGGCGTTCAGCGACACCAACCTCGTCGGCCGGGTCCTGGGCGACTCGGACGGTCGCGCCAGGGTCGAGGACATCCTGCAGCAGGCCAAGCAGCGGGCGCACTCGTTGCTCGAGGCCAACCGGCACCTGGTCGAGGCGCTGCGCGACGCGCTGCTCGAACGGCACGAGCTGATCGGGTCGGAGATCACCGACGTGCTCGAGGAGGCCCGGCTCCGCGGTCCTGGTCCGGTGTCCATCGACCTCCGCGACGGGGTTCGCACGACCGAGGTCTGACGGCGGCCCTGGCTACAGCGGCACGGCGTACCCGCCGATGACGCGAGGGTGGAGCAGCTCATCGACCAGCCGGCGGACGCCGAGGTCGCGACCGAGGTCGCGACCGGCTACCCGACCGCGGTCATCGTACGGTTCGGCAGCTCGCGCTACGCCGTACCCATGTCGACGGTCGCCGAGGTCGTACCCGTACCGGTGATGACGCGCGTGCCCGGCTGCCCGACGTGGCTGTCCGGCGTCGTGAACTGGCGCGGCCGCGTGCTCCCCGTCGTCGACCCCAGGTCGCTGCTGGGGGCCGACCTGCTGCCGTTGCCGAGCAGCGCGCGCCTGCTCGTCCTGTCCGTCGAGGGCATCGAGGCCGCCCTCATCGCAGAGGCGGTGTCCGGCCTGCTGGAGGCGGGGACCGACGATCCCGAGCCGCCGCCAGCAACCGCCTCGTCGTCGGCCACGTCTTTGGTCACCGGCGTCGTGAACGACGCGGGCGGTCCCATCTCCCTCCTGGACGCGCTCGCGGTCCTGCGCCTGCGCAGCGGCCTTCCCAGCGCGCGCCGCTGACCCGTTCGGGCTACAGCCTGGGTGGATTGGTCCCGATGCGCTAAGAGGCACCGATCGGTCGGTGCGGGGGATGGCAAGAGGGGTGAACAGGTGGACGTCTCGAAGCGCCTTGCGGCTGCCGCAGGGATCACCATGTGGGGCGGTGTGGTCTTCGCGGTGATCGCTGCCGTGCTGACCGGGCCCGTGCTCCATGTCGCGGTGATCCACTGGCCGGCCGCCATCGCCTGGGAGATCGCCGGGGCTGCCCTCGCAGCCGAGACCACCTACCTCGCCACGCGGGCCCTGCACACCCAGGTCGACGTCGCGAAGATCAGGCGCACCGCCCGGCTCATCCTGTGTGCCGAGGTCGTCTACATCACGGGTGTTGCCGTCGTCACCGGCGGCCTCAACGGCGGCGGCTGCGTCATGCTGATCATGATCCCGCTGTTCACCGGCCTCGTGCTGAGCCGGCGGCAGACGCCGCTGTTCGCGCTCGGCATGGCTGCATCCGTCTTCCTCGTCGGGTTCCTTTCGCACACGTGGGTCACCAACAACTACGCGATGGGCAGCGTGGCGCTGGTCGCCATCCCCGTCATGACTCTGGTCAGCGGGCAGCTCGCCACGACCGTCCTCGACCAGGAGCAGCGCGCCCACGAGGACCGTCGGGAGCTCGAGGCGCAGGTGGGTGCTCTGTCCGACGCGCTCGTACGGGCTGCCGAAGGCGACCTGTCGGTGCTCGCACCGACGCACCCGGACGACGGCGAGTCGCACGTCGCGATCGCCTCGCTGTCCGCCTCGTTCAACAACACCATCGCGAACCTTCGCCTGCTCGTCGCTCAGATCCGGGGCGGCGGCGACCAGCTGTCGCAGAGCGCCGGCGAGCTGCTGGCCACCGCCGAGGAGCACGCCGCGAGCGCCACGCAGCAGTCCTCGGCGGTCGCCGAGACCACGTCGACGATCGAGGAGCTCGCAGCCACGGCCGCCCAGATCGCGGACACGGCCGAGTCGGTCGCGAGGTACGCCGCGGAGACGCTGCGCTACGCGGAGGACGGCCGCGTCGCCGTGACCGCGTCGGTCAACGCCATGGACTCGATCGCCGGACGGGTGGAGTCGATCAGCAACCGGGCCTTGTCCCTGGGCGAGAAGAGCCAGGAGATCGGCCGGATCCTCGTGGTCATCGACGACCTCGCCGACCAGACCAACCTGCTCGCCCTCAACGCCGCCATCG
>DAIPJR010000217.1:0-3975 GCA_036770165.1 Actinomycetes bacterium
CTGGACGAGGCGCCGCAGCGGGCGGGCGCCGTAGACCGGGTCGAACCCGGCCAGCGCCAGCCACTCCCGTGCCGCGTCCGTTACCACGAGCTCCAGCCGGCGGTCGGTGAGTCGCCCCGCCAGCAGGGCCACCTGGAGGTCGACGATGCGGGCCAGCTCCGCGGTACCCAGCGGGTCGAACAGCACCACGTCGTCGAGGCGGTTGAGGAACTCCGGCTTGAACGTCGAGCGCACGACCGCCATCACTGCCTCGCGCTTGGTGTCCGCGTCGATGGTCTGGTCGACGAGGAACTGCGAACCCAGGTTTGAGGTCATGATCAAGATCACGTTGCGGAAGTCGACCGTGCGCCCCTGACCGTCGGTGAGGCGACCGTCGTCGAGCACCTGGAGCAGCACGTCGAAGACCTCCGGGTGCGCCTTCTCGACCTCGTCGAGCAAGAGCACGGAGTACGGGCGGCGGCGCACCGCCTCCGTCAGCTGGCCGCCGGACTCGTACCCGACGTAGCCGGGCGGGGCCCCGACGAGCCGAGAGACCGAGTGCTTCTCCCCGTACTCGCTCATGTCGATGCGGACCATCGCGTGCTCGTCGTCGAACAGGAAGTCGGCCAGCGCCTTGGCCAGCTCGGTCTTGCCGACCCCGGTCGGCCCGAGGAACAGGAACGACCCGGTCGGCCGGTCGGGGTCGGAGATGCCGGCCCGCGCGCGACGGACCGCGTCGGAGACGGTACGGACAGCGGCGGCCTGACCCACCAGGCGCCGGCCGAGCTCCTCCTCCATGCGCAGCAGCTTCTCCGTCTCGCCCTCGAGCAGGCGGCCGGCCGGGATGCCGGTCCAGGCTGCGACGACCTCGGCGACGTCGTCCGGCCCGACCTCCTCCTTGACCATCGCGCTGCGCGAGTTGGCGTCCTCGCGGGCGGCGACGAGCTGGGCCTCCACCTCGCGCACCCGGCCGTACAGCAGCTTGGACGCCGTCTCGAGGTCCCCGGCCCGCTGGGCCAGCTCCACCTCGGTACGGAGCCGGTCGAGCTCCTCCGCGAGGGCGCCGGCCCGGTTGAGGGCACCCTTCTCCTGCTCCCACCTGGCGGTGAGCGCGTTCAGCCGCTCCTGCTTGTCGGCGAGGTCGCGGCGCAGCCGCTCGAGCCGCTCGACGGACGCGGGGTCGGTCTCCTTCTCCAGCGCCATCTCCTCCATGCGGGCGCGGTCGACGGCCCGCTGCAGCTCGTCGATCTCGACCGGCCGCGAGTCGATCTCCATGCGCAGGCGGGACGCGGCCTCGTCGACGAGGTCGATCGCCTTGTCCGGCAGGAACCGCGAGGTGATGTACCGGTTGGACAGCGTCGCCGCGGCGACGAGCGAGGCGTCGGAGATCTGCACCTTGTGGTGCGCCTCGTACTTCTCCTTGAGCCCGCGCAGGATCCCGATGGTGTCCTCGACGCTCGGCTCACCGACGAGCACCTGCTGGAAGCGGCGTTCGAGGGCCGGGTCCTTCTCGATGTGCTGGCGGTACTCGTCCAGCGTGGTCGCGCCGACCATGCGCAGCTCGCCCCGCGCGAGCATCGGCTTGAGCATGTTGCCGGCGTCCATGGCGGAGTCACCGGACGCGCCCGCTCCCACGACGGTGTGCAGCTCGTCGATGAACGTGACGACCTGCCCGTCGGACCCCTTGATCTCGTCGAGCACTGCCTTGAGCCGCTCCTCGAACTCGCCTCGGTACTTCGCACCGGCGAGCATCGCACCGAGGTCCAGGGCCACCAACCTCTTGCCACGCAACGACTCCGGGACATCGCCGGCGACGATCCGCTGGGCCAGCCCCTCGACGACGGCGGTCTTGCCCACGCCGGGCTCGCCGATGAGGACCGGGTTGTTCTTCGTGCGGCGGGAGAGCACCTGGACCACGCGCCGGATCTCCGCGTCGCGCCCGATCACCGGGTCGATGCCACCGGCACGGGCCCGCGCGGTCAGGTCGATGCCGTACTTCTCCAGGGCCTGGAACGAGCCTTCGGGGTCGGTCGACGACACGCGTGCACTCCCGCGCACCTCGTCGAGCGCTGCCGTCAGCTGCTTCTCGGTCGCACCCACCTGGCCGAGAAGGTCGGCCGTCTCGGCGCCAGCGGCCGCGAGCCCGAGCAGCAGGTGCTCGGTCGACAGGTAGGCGTCGCCACGCGCCTGCGCGCGCTCGGTGGCGACGGCCAGCACCCGTTGCAGCGCCCCGGACGCCTGCGGCCCGGAGACGGTGGACCCCGCGGCGCGCGGAAGCCTCGCGACCGCGGCCTCGGCTGCGGCGCGCAAGGACGTACGGTCGACGCCGATCGTGTCGAGCAGCGCGAGCGCGATGCCCTCCGGCTGGTCGAGCAGCGCGACGAGCAGGTGCGCCGGCTCGAGCGCCGGGTTCCCGTTCGTGACGGCACGGCGCTGGGCGCTGCCGATTGCTTCCTGGCTCTTGGTGGTGAGGTCCATGCACATGTCCTAGCAGTCGTGGTGGGTGCTGCCTGACATAACGTTCCGGCCCAAACGAATCATCCCCCGTCCAGAAACGCCAATTCACTCGACGCTTACCATGGCGTCCCTATGGTCGAAAGCATGAACGGGGACAGCACGGTGCTCGTTGCGAACGGAGAAGTTCGAGCGGACACGTGCGAGCTGACCGTCGTCCTGCCGTGCTTGAACGAGTCCGAGACCCTGGCCGTCTGCATCCGCAAGACCCGCGCGTCGCTCGCCAGCCTCGGCATCGACGGCGAGGTCGTGGTCGCCGACAACGGCTCGGTCGACGGCTCCCAGGACATCGCCCGGCTGGAGGGAGCCCGCGTCGTCGACGTACCACGACGCGGCTACGGTGCCGCGCTGCGTGGCGGCATCGAGGCGGCGCACGGGCGGTTCGTCCTCATGGCCGACGCCGACGACAGCTACGCGCTCGACGACCTCGGCCCGTTCGTCGAGCAGCTGCGCGCCGGCGCGGACCTGGTGATGGGCAACCGGTTCAGCGGCGGGATCGCGCCCGACGCCATGCCGTTCCTGCACCGCTGGCTCGGCAACCCGGTCCTGTCCGGGCTGGGCCGCTGGCTGTTCCACGTCCCCGTCGGCGACTTCCACTGCGGCATGCGCGCGTTCCGCCGCGACCGGGTCCTCGCGCTGGGGCTGCGCTGCGACGGCATGGAGTTCGCGACCGAGATGATCGTCCGCGCCTCGATGGCCGGGCTGACCTTCGTCGAGGTACCCACCACGCTCCGGCCCGACGGGCGTAGCCGTGCCCCACACCTGCGCACCTGGCGCGACGGCTGGCGGCACCTGCGCTTCCTGCTCGCGTTCAGCCCGCGGTGGCTCGTGCTGTACCCGGCGCTGGCCCTCTTCACCGTCGGCGCGGCCGGCCTGCTCTGGCTGTCGTTCGGGCCGCGCGCCGTCGGGCACATCGAGTTCAGCGTCCAGAGCATGCTGGTCTGCGCCACGGCCGTCATCGTCGGCATGCAGGCGGCCAGCCTGGCCGTCGCCTCGCACGGCTACCTCGCCCACCTGGAGATCCTTCCGCCCAGCCCGCGCCTCGAGCGGTTCATCGAGCGGCTGACTCTGGAGCGCGGGCTGCTCGGCGGGGTGCTGTCCACCCTGCTCGGCATGGCCGCGTTCGTGACCGCACTGGTGCGGTGGAGCTCGACCGGCTTCGGCCAGCTGGACGTCATCTCGACGATCCGGGTGCCCATCATCGGGATGGTCCTGGTCGTCGGGGGTCTGCAGCTGATCATGCTGAGCTTCATGATGAGTCTCGTACGCGTCGAACGGGGGGAATGACGTGACCGGCACACCGAGCGAGCAGCCCGAGCCGTCCAGACCCGTCGCCCTCGGTGACTCCGCGCTCCAGTCCACGACGCTCGAGTCCGTCGCCTCGGCGGTCAACTACCACGCCTGGTTGACCTCGCTCGCCGCGCCGTCCCTCGGCGACGACCCGATCGAGCTCGGCAGCGGGCTCGGCGACTACGCGCAGAC
>DAIPJR010000218.1:0-3971 GCA_036770165.1 Actinomycetes bacterium
GAGCAGGTCGTGGCCAACGTCGCGGCGGGGACGTGGCAGCCCACGGCCGACGACCTTGCCGAGCTCGACCGCCTCACGGCCGGGTAGACCGCTCCGGACGGCTCAGGCCAGCACGTAGACGAGGTCGACGACCTCGTGCCCCTTGGCGAGGCCGGCGCGCTCATACCTGGTCTCGGGGCGGTCCATCGGCCGCGGACCGGTGCCGTCGTCGCTGAGGCCGAGCGTCGGCTCGGCGTCGAGCACCTCGCGCATCTGCTCCGCGTACGGCCACCAGTCGGTCGCGACGTGAAGGTACCCGCCCGGTGCGAGCCGGGACACCGCCAGCCCGACGAAGCTGGCCTGCACGAGGCGTCGCTTGTGGTGCCGGGCCTTGGGCCACGGGTCTGGGAAGAAGATGCGGATCCCGGCGAGCGACCCCGGCGCCAGCATGTCGCGGAGCAGGTCGACCGCATCGCCGGACGCGACCCGCACATGGTCGAGCCCCTGCGAGCCGATGCGCTGGAGGAGCCGCCCGAAGCCGGGGGTGTGCACGTCCACGGCGAGCACGTTGGTCATCGGGTCGGCGCCCGCCATCGTCGCCGTCGCCTCGCCGGTACCGAACCCGATCTCGAGCACGACGGGCCGCTGGTTGCCGAACAGGACCGCCAGGTCGAGCGGCTGCCCGTCGACGTCGACCCCGTGCGACGGCCACAGCTCGTCGATCGCCGCGGCCTGCCGCACGGTCACGCGCCCCCTCCGCGGGTGGAAGCTCCGGATCGGCTGCTCGGCGGTGGGCACCCGCCGAGGGTACGTACCTGACACTTGAGGGGCATAGTTCAAACGAATCGTCAGATGGGAGGGGGATCGATGGACCGGCGGGCGTTCCTCGGCGGGCTGGCCGGGCTGTCGGTCGGCACGCTCGCCGCGTGCTCGTCGTCGTCCGGCCCCACCGCCTCGTCGTCGAGCCCGGCCACGAGCGCGACCCCGACCCCCACGGGGACCGCACCCACCGCGACCCCGTCGGCCACCGGCCCGGCAGCAGCGCGCCTGCCTGCCACTTCGCCGTGGCAGCCCACGACCAGCGAGATCGACCCGGCGGTCAAGGTGCGAGCCGTGCGCCTGCTCGAGGCGATCGGTTCCTGGCCCCCTGGTGGTCAGGGGTTGGCCGCGGCGCGGGCGCGGGTGGCCGCGCTGGGCTACGACCCGGGGCTGGCCGACCAGGGCGCGGTCCTGCTCACGAGCTCCCGCCAGGCGGCCGTGCAGGTGGTCGACGCCCAGTACGGCGGCATCCTGTCCGCGTCGTCCAGCGTGCTCGTCGTCCTGCGGCAGTGGACGCTGGCTGCAGACGGCACGTCGGTCCTGGCCGGCGGCACCACCGTCGACGTGCGCCTCGTCGCCGCCTCGCCCCGCTGGCGGGTCACGGCCCTGCACCCAGCCGCGCCGAGCGCGGCGGCGGCACGGCTGCCGGCCCTTGCCTCGGGGCTCCTGGTCGACCCGCGGCTGCACCTACCCGTCGCGGCGCACGCCGACCTCCGTTCGGGGACCATCTCGAACGGCGTCCTGACCGCCCTGCAGGGGCTCGCCGCCAGGCACGTCGTCGACGTCAGCGTGGTGAAGTCGGGCCACCCGCTCTACGTCTTCGGTACGAACCGGCTGAGCGACCACCCGCGGGGGCACGCGGTCGACGTCTGGCGGGTCGACGGGCGCACCGTCCTCGACCCGGCCAACCGGGCCCTCGTCGAGTCGGTGATGCGGCTCGGGATCGCGCTGGGTGCCTACCAGGTCGGCGGGCCGGTCGACCTCGACGGGGGCGGGTCGCAGTACTTCAGCGACAACACCCATCACGACCACATCCACCTGGGGTTCCACACCTGACGACGGTCAGGACGGGCTGGCGCAGACGCAGAACTCGTTGCCGCCCGGGTCCTGCATGCGCACCCAGCTCGTCCCTGCCTCGTCGATCGCTGCCTCGTCGAGCCGGCTGGCGCCCAGTCCGACCAGGCGGTCGACCTCCGCGGCCACGTCGGCCGCGTGCACGTCGAGGTGCATCCGGTTCTTGGCCGACTTCGCCTCGGGCACCTGCTGCAGGATGAGCTTCGGACCTCGGCCGTCCGGGTCGACGAGCGAGCGGTACTGCTCGAAGCGGCCGAACGGCCGGTAGCCCAGAGCGGCCGCCCAGAACTCGGCGAGCCGGTCGACGTCCGAGGCGTCGAGGACGAGCTCCACGTGTGCGGCCATGCCCCAGGTTATTCCGGGGCCAGCGTGTTGTTGACTCACCCGCCTGGCGTGCTACGGTTCCGCTGGTTGCAGTTGCAGTTCCTCGTACGTTCTTGGACGCCCGCGGCTCGATTGTGCGGGCGTTTTTCCGTCTCGTGGCTTCCCGAAGCTTCTCTGAAGTGGGATGCAGGCAGCAGCCGCAGGCTCGCGAGGTGCGAGTCTGGAAGTAGTCCCTCGAAGGAGAAGGCACATGGCACAGGGCACCGTGAAGTGGTTCAACGCTGAGAAGGGCTTCGGTTTCATCGCCCAGGATGGCGGAGGCGCAGACGTCTTCGTCCACTTCTCCGCGATCGTGGCCGACGGCTACCGCTCGCTCGACGAGAACCAGCGCGTCGAGTTCGAGATCACGCAGGGCCCGAAGGGCCCGCAGGCGGAGCAGGTCCGTCCCGCGTAGTTTCGAGCGCACGACCTACGAGAGCCCCGGCTTCGGCCGGGGCTCTCGGCATGTCCGGACCGGGTCGGACGGCGGTCTTGGCAGATATCGGACAACATCAAGATCCTTCTCAAGTGATCGCGAGTTCCTTCCGATGAACCCTCGAAGGTCGGGGGACCTGTCAGTAAACACACCGCACTCGGAAGGGACCATCCAATGGACTCGCACGCGCATGACAAGAACAAGCGGCGCCGTCGTGCGCTGCGTGCTGCCGCTCCGGTAGCCGGCCTGCTGGTGGCCGGACTGCTGGTGTGGCAGGGCAGCTACGCCGCCTTCTCGGCGACCACGGCTGACAACACCAACGCGTGGAGCTCGGGCTCCATGGTGCTGACCAACAACGGCGGCGGTGCTGCGTACGCGGCCACCACCACCGCGACCTTCAACGAGGTCCAGCTGAAGCCGGGCTCGACGGGCACCAAGTGCATCACCGTCAAGAGTGCTGGTACTGCCGCGGGTTCGCTCAAGATGTACGAGAGCGCGCTCGTCGACTCCGCCCCGTCGCTCGGTGCCCAGATCCAGGTCACCATCGACGCGGCACCCGTGGCCAGCGACGTCCTCGTCGGCTGCGCCGGCTTCCCGGCCCTCGGCACGACCAACGTGGCCACGAGCATCCCGCTCACCACGCTGCCGACGACCTACGCGACAGCGGCCGGCCCGGTGGCTGTGGCCAGCGGCACGGTGCTCACCGCATACCGGATCGCGTGGACGTTCGCGACCACCGGTACGACCGCGGGCGACAACGCGCTGCAGAGCAAGACCGTCACGGCCGGCTTCACCTGGGAACTCCAGTAGGCGAAGGCGTCCTAGACGCTTTGGTCAGCTGACGACCCGCCGGCCCCGGGCGCCGCGAGAGATCGTGGGGTCCGGGGCCGGGCGGTGTCGCCGCCGGTACGCACAGCAGTCCCGACGCCGCTCACCCTCCTGAGCGGCGACGAGAGCCGAAAGGAGGAAGCCCGTGCCCGCCGACCCTGCCGTCGACCCTGCCGCTGAACCTGCCGAGCCAGCCACAGCGGCACCTGACGCCATCGCTGCCCCGGCGCGCTACGGGCGCCGCCGGCTGTACGCCGGGCTCGTCGGCCGCAGCTGGCTGTGGTTCATCGCCGGCTGCCTTGCGATCACGCTCGTACCGATCCTTTTCGGCTGGCGGCCGTACGTCGTCGAGAGCGGGTCGATGGAGCCGCGGATCAACATCGGCGACGTCGTGCTGGCCAGCCCCGTCCACGACCGTTCCGTCGTGCTGGGGCGGGTGATCGTCTTCAACTCCCCGAGCAAGCGCGGCGAG
>DAIPJR010000027.1:0-7738 GCA_036770165.1 Actinomycetes bacterium
CGAACTGGACGCCCAGCTCGCGGGACATCGCGAGCACGCCACCCTTCGACGCGGTGTACGAGATCTGCGACGTCGCCGCCGCCATCGTCGCGACGAACGACGCCGTGTTGATGATCGAGCCCTTCCCGGCCCGCTGCATGTACGGGATGACCGCCTTGCAGCCGAGGAAGACCGACGTCAGGTTGACCTCCTGCACCCGGCGCCAGGCGTCGAGCCCGGTGACCAGGATGGAGTCGTCGTCGGGGGGCGAGATGCCCGCGTTGTGGAAGGCGATGTCGATGCGTCCGTAGGTGTCGAACGCAGTCGCGTACATCCGTTCGTTGTCCTCGGGACTCGTCACGTCGGCCGAGACGAACAGGCCACCGAGCTCGGCGGCGATCGACGTCCCCGCGTGGGCGTTCATGTCGACGACGACGATGGTCGCGCCCTCGGACGCGAGCCGCTGGGCGGACGCCAGACCGATCCCGCTGGCACCACCGGTGATGAGGGCGACGCGGCCTTCCAGACGCTTCATGAGCTCCCAGCTCCTGCTTGTGAGAAGAAGACGTTCTTGGTCTCGGTGAAGGCATCCACGGCGTCGGGCCCGAGCTCGCGCCCGAGGCCCGACTGCTTGTACCCGCCGAACGGCGTCGAGTAGCGCACCGACGAGTGGCTGTTGACCGACAGGTTGCCGGCCTCCACAGCACGGGACACACGCATCGCCCGGCCGAGGTTCTGGGTCCAGATGGACCCGGACAGGCCGTACTCCGAGTCGTTGGCGATCCGGATCGCATCGGCCTCGTCTTCGAACGGCAGCACGACGACGACCGGGCCGAAGATCTCCTCGCGCACGGTCCGGTCGTGCTCCGACACCGGCGCGAGAACCGTTGGCGGGTACCAGAACCCGGGCCCCTCGGGTGCTGTACCCGTGAACGCGACCGGTGACCCCTCTGGCACGTACGACGCAACCGTCTCCCACTGGCCGCGCGACACGAGCGGCCCCATCTCGGACGTGTCGAGGGTCGGGTCCTCGACGCGCACACCCTTGACCGCAGGTTCGAGCAGCTCCATGAACCGCTCGTACGCGGACCGTTGCACGAGGATCCGCGAGCGGGCGCAGCAGTCCTGGCCCGCGTTGTCGAACACGCCGTAGGGCGCCGTCGCCGCCGCCTGCTCCAGGTCGGCGTCGGCGAAGACGATGTTCGCGCTCTTGCCGCCCAGCTCGAGCGTCACCCGCTTGACCTGGTCGGCACAGCCCCGCATGACCTGCTTGCCGACGGTCGTCGAACCGGTGAAGACCACCTTGCGCACGGCCGGATGGTCGACGAACCGCTGCCCGACGATCGACCCCTTCCCGGGGATCACGGTGAACACGCCCTCGGGGATGCCGGCCTCGACGGCCAGCTCACCGAGCCGGATCGCGGTGAGAGGGGTCAGCTCGGCCGGCTTCAGGACGACGGTGTTGCCCGCTGCGAGCGCCGGCGCGAAGCCCCAGCCCGCGATCGGCATCGGGAAGTTCCACGGCACGATGACGCCGATGACACCGAGCGGCTCCTTGAACGTGATGTCTACGCCGCCAGCCACCGGGATCTGCCGCCCGAACATCCGCTCGGGCGCGGCGCTGTAGTAAGCCAGGACGTCGCGTACGTTGCCGGCCTCCCAGCGGGCGTTGCCGATGGTGTGGCCGGAGTTGGCGACCTCCAGCTGGGCCAGCTCCTCGAGGTGCGCATCGACCTGCTCGGAGAACCGCCGCAGCAGCCGGCCGCGGTCAGCAGGGGCCACCTCACGCCATGCGGGAAAGGCTTGCTGCGCAACAGCTATCGCCTCGTCGGCTCCGGCAGCATCGGCGTGCGCCACCGTGGTGACGATCTCCTCGGTCGCCGGGTTCACGACCTCGTGCATGACAGTCACGCCACTCACATCCGCTCGAAGGACCGGAATCGTTCCCAGTCGGTGATGGACCGACCGAAGGCGTCGAGCTCGACCCTCGCCATGTTGGCGTAGTGGGCCACCACGTCGTCGCCGAACGTCTCGCGCACCCACTCGCTCGACTCCCACAGCTCGAGCGCCTTGCCGAGGGAGTCCGGCACCCGCTCGGCTCCTGAGTCGTAGGCGTTGCCGCCGAAGGCCGGCTCGAGCTCCAGCCCTCGCTCGATCCCGTCGAGCCCCGACGCGACCATGCCCGCCACCGCGAGGTACGGGTTGACGTCGCCGCCAGGAACCCGGTTCTCCAGCCGCAGACCCGGGCCGTGCCCGACGAGGCGGAACGCGCAGGTCCGGTTGTCGCGACCCCACTTGATGGCGGTCGGCGCGAACGACCCGGCCTGGTAGCGCTTGTAGGAGTTGATGTTCGGCGCGAAGAGCAGCGTGAGGTCGCGCATGTGCGCCAGCTGGCCGGCGACGAAGGCCCGGCCCACGTCGCTCATCCCGAACTCGTGGTCGGCATCGTCGGCCATCACCAGGGTGCCGTCGGTACCGCGGAACGACAGGTGGATGTGGCAGGAGTTGC
This sequence comes from Actinomycetes bacterium, assembly GCA_036770165.1. Lineage (GTDB taxonomy): Bacteria > Actinomycetota > Actinomycetes > Prado026 > Prado026 > JANYIP01. The sequence goes on from DAIPJR010000027.1 coordinate 2,489, forward strand.
CCTCGCGCTCGTTGAACTTGGCCATGAAGGTCAGCGAGCAGCCCTCCTGTGCCGCGATCTCCTTCGCCCCGTTCTTGTAGATGACGTGGTTGTCGCAGGTGCCCAGCGCCTCGGTGTACTTGAAGGCGATCTCGTGCTGGCCGAGGTTGCACTCGCCCTTGGCCGACTCGACGACGAGCCCGGCACCGGTCATGTCGTTTCGGATGCGTCGCAGCAGCGGTTCGATCCGGGCCGTACCGAGCATGGAGTAGTCGACGTTGTAGAGGTTGGCCGGCGTCAGTCCGCTGTAGCCGGCCCGCCAGGCCTCCTCGTACGTGTCACGGAACACGATGAACTCGAGCTCGGTACCGACGTAGGCCTTCATCCCCGCGGCGGAGAGGCGAGCCAGCTGGCGCCGCAGGATCTGGCGCGGCGAGGCGACGACGTCGCTGCCGTCCTCCCACTGCAGGTCGGCGAGAAGGGAGACCGTGCCCTCCTGCCACGGCACCCTCGCGAGGGTGTCGAGGTCCGGCTTCATCACGAAGTCGCCGTACCCCGTCTCCCACGAGCTCATCGCGTAGCCGCCGACGGTGTTCATGTCGATGTCCACCGCGAGCAGGTAGTTGCAGCCCTCGGTCCCGTGGTCGAGCACGGTCTCGAGGAAGTAGTCCGCGTGCAGCCGCTTCCCCTGCAGCCGGCCTTGCATGTCGGTGATCATCACGAGAACCGTGTCGACGGTCCCGGCCGCGATGTCTGCCTTCAGCTGGTCCACCGTGAGCACAGGGGTTCGGCTCATCTCACTCTCCTCTCATCGACGGGCGCGATCACGCGAACAATGGTTCGAAAGCGTATGTTTACCATGCCCGAGGCTCCCGCGGAGGGTCAGGCGAGGAAGCCGCGCAGCAGCGCCGACGTGCCGTCGCAGTGAGCCTCCATGGCCCGCCTGGCGCGACCGGGGTCGCGGTCCAGGATCGCCTCGACGATCTCCGCGTGCTGCCGGTTCGAGTGCGCGATGTTGCGGCGCAGCACGGGGATCGCTGCCAGCAGCTCGCCGACCCGCAGCTGGACGTCGACGACGGCTGCCAGCAGCGAGTCGGAGCCGGCCATCCCGGCGATCAGCAGGTGCAGCCGGGAGTCCGCCCCACGGCGACCCCGGTCGTCCGGGGCGTCGCTGCACGCCTCGAGGGCCGCCTGCAGCGCAGCGCGGTCCGCCGGGGAGAGGTCCCTGGTCGCGGCGAAGGCCGCTGCCCCGGGCTCGACCACGCGCCGGAAGTCGAGCGCGTCCTGCAGCCGGTTGCCCATGGCCCGGGCGATCTCGGTCGCGTTGGTGAGGCCGGGACGCACCGAGTACGTGACGAACGTCCCGCCGCCACGACCACGCCGCGTCTCCACGTAGCCGGCCTGGCGCAGGGCCTCGAGCGCTTCCCTGAGCGTCGTACGACCGACCTGCAGCGCCTGGGCGAGCTCGCGCTCGGGGGGCAGCCGGTCGCCGTTCGGGATGACGCCGAGCTTGATCGTCTGGACGAGCCGCTCGACCGCGGTCTCGAACGCGTTGCCGTCGCGTACCGGGCGCAGCAGCGAGGTCGGCATGACGGTGGCCATGGCGCACATGATCCCTGCTGGCGGGCCCGTCCGCTCGCGATTGGCCGACCAGGTCGCGCGGCCTAGCGCGGACCGGCGAGGCCGCCGACGATCTCCAGGAAGTCGGGCCCGAGCAAGATCGCCCGAGCGGCGTCGTACTTGGCCATCCCCCACGTCCAGAAGTCGAAGTCGATCGGCGAGACGCCGTCCTGGATGGAGGCCCAGAGGGTCCAGCCGTAGTGCGCCAGCAGCGTCCACGCGCGCGCCCTGGCCAGCTTCACGGGGTCGTCGCTGCCCCAGTACGCGGTCACGAGCGCCGCTGTCGCGTCGATCGACAGCTCCGCCTCGCTCGCCAGGTTGCCCAGCTCGAAGCTGGCCTCGTTCATCCCGCCGTACTCGTAGTCGATGATCCAGATCGCGTCGCCCGCGTCGATGAAGTTGCCGGCCAGCAGGTCGTTGTTGCACGGCACCAGCGGCTCGTTGCCGGCGGCCATCGCGTCCTCGACCGCCTCGATGCGCGGGGCGAGCTCGAGGTAGTCAGGCGGCAGCCGGAACCCGTTGCCGGTCACGATGTCCAGGTAGCGGCGCCGGATCGCGCGCATGTCGAACACGCCCGCGAACTCCGGCCCGGCATGCAGCCGGCGGACCGCGGCCGCGATCCGCGGGATGGTCGCAGCGTCGCGCACGTCGTCGGCGGTCAGCGTGCGCCCCGAGAGGAACCCCACCACCAGCACGTTGGCGTCGGGGAGCGCCTCGACCACCGGGGCACCCACCCCGGCCTCCCACGCCATGCGGGTGTTGTGCCGCTCGTTGGCCCGGTCGATCGCGAGCAGCCCCGACTCGTTCGACGAGACGCGCACGACGTAGTCGCCGACCGGGTCGCCGTCGGTGGTCGTCACGCGGTAGTTGCGGTTGGTCAGCCCGCCACCGAGCTCGACCACGTCGTACGCATGCCCGGCCAGCACCTGGAGGCGGCCGAGCAGCGCCGCGACGTCCGGCGGGATCATGCGGGGTCGGGGCCGGCTGGACCGAGATGGCCCCGGACGAACCGCGCGACCAGCTCGGGGTGCTCCATCTGCGCGACGTGCCCGGTGCCCGGGAGCACGACGACGGTCGACTCCGGGAACGCCAGCTTGGCCTTCGGCGCGATGCGTGACGACACCAGCTTGTCCTCCCGCCCGTACAGCAGCAGGGTCGGCGCCGTGACGCGGCTGGCCTGCTCCCACGGCGCCGACGAACCCTTCGCGAAGAACGAGTTGACCAGCCCGCGGGTCGACGCAGCCATGGCGTCGACCGCGTAGGGCAGCGTGGCCCGGCGCTCGATCTCCACGACGGCCTGGGCCAGCCGCTCGGGCGACACCGACGACGGGTCGGCGTAGACGAGGTCGAGGAGCCCCTTCGCCCGTTCCGTCGGCGACATGTCGAGCAGCTTGCGGGACAGCAGCGGTCCGACCCCGGGAAGGGCCATCAGACCGACCTGCGTACGCCAGCGCCCTGGCCGAAAGCTCGGCAGCGCCGGCGAGACCAGCGTGAGCGTCCTGACCAGGTCGGGCCGGCTCGACGCCACGTAGGTGCTGACCGCGCCGCCGAGGGAGTTGCCGAACAGGTGGACCGGTCCACGCCCGTCCTGCTCGATGAGCGCGATGATCGCCCTGGCATGGCCACCGACCGAGTAGTCGCCGTCGTCTGGCGGGGGCGAGTACCCGAAGCCGGGCAGGTCGGGAGCCCGCGACGCGAGCCGGTCCGACAGCAGGCTCATGAGGTCGGTCCAGTTCAGGGCCGAGCCACCGAGGCCGTGGACGAGAACGGCGGGCGCGAGACCGGGCTCGGGCGGGTCGGGAGCGGTACGGACCGAGAGCGTCCAGCCGGGGAGGTGGACCGCCTCCGCCGGCCATGCCGGGACTGTCGGGGCTGTCGGGACTGCGGGGACTGCCGGGGGCGCCGCGTCAGGCGAAGAAGGGCTCACGCGAAGACAAGGTACGTCTCGATCCGGCGGTTGAGGGCATCCAGGGTCGCTCGGATCACGGCCTGTCGCGCGTCCTCGCGCACGGCGCTGACCCCGGTGAGGCGCTCGCTGCCGTACTTGGTGATCATCGAGATCTCCACGACGATCGCGCGGTCGGTGCCGAGCGAGGTCGTCTCGAGGTGCTCGAGCTCGAACCGCAGCTCCCCGCCGACGGCCTCCTCCACCGCGCGCAGGGTCGCGAGGGCGACCGACCGGTGCACGCTCGACGGGGTCGACGCCGCCCCGGCGCTGCCGGTGTGGGCGCGCCCGTCGATCTCGAGCGTCACCTCGCTGGTGACGCCCTCACGGGCGGACACCAGCTGCATGCGCTGGATCAGCAAGCGGGCGCCACGGTCCTCGGCGGCCTCGGCGGAAGGCGCCTCGTCGACCGGCTGGGCTGCCGCCGTGGCGACACTCCCGGCCGGCTCGTCGGCATCGCCCACCTTGCCCGCGACGTGCGCGATCGACTCGAGTGTGCGGCGCGGGAGCGCCTCCTCGACGACCTGGACGCGGCCCGCGTCGACGCCGAGGCCGAACCGGTCACCGAGCAGCCGGTGGACGGTCGTCGCGACCAGGACCTCGTCGGCACCCGCGGTCAGCTGCAGCCGGAGCGTGCCAGGGCCGCCGGACGGGTCCGGCAAGATTTCGGCATCAGAAACACCGGCCACGGCGCGTAGCGCTGCAACCACTTGGACGGTGTCGGTGCCCAGGCCCCCCAGGCTCATGATGCGAGTGTGACATTCCGGGTCAACCGGCAGGACCCGGCCACCGGACGTTCGCCCGCTCGGCGTATCAACGCCCTAGGGGTCGTCACGCTCTGCGTTCGGTCCGTGCCGCTTTGGCAGCGTCGACACTCGCCCGGAGGGCAGCCATCAGGTCCACGACCGTCCCGTCGCCGCCCTCGGCAGCAGCCGGGGCGACGACCTCGCGGCCCTCGACCTTGGCGTCGATCAGCTGCTGCACGGCCTCGCGGTACTGGTCGGTGAACTCCTCGGGGTCGAAGTCGGCGGCCAGCGCATCGATCAGGCTCTGCGCCATCGCGACCTCCTGCGGCCGTACCGACACGTCCTCCTTGAGCACCTCGAAGTCGGCCGCCCGGATCTCGTCCGGCCACAGCATCGTCTCGAGGACGAGGACGCCGTCCTTGGCGCGCAGGCAGCCCAGCGACTCGCGCTGCCGCAGCGCCACCTTGACCACTGCGACGCGCTCCGCCTGCTCCAGCGCTCGCAGGAGCAGCACGTACGCCTTGTGGGCCGCCTGCTCCGGCTCGAGGTAGTAGGACTTCGCGAAGTACATCGGGTCGACCTGCGCGAGCGGGACGAACGACAGCACCTCGACCGTCTTCTGCGTGGCCAGCGGGAGGTCTGCGAAGTCGTCGTCGGTGAGCACCACGACCTCGCCCGACGGAAGCTCGTAGCCCTTGGCGATCTCGGAGTAGGGAACCTCCTCGCCGTCGGCAGCGGCCACCCGCTTGTACTTGATCCGGCTGCCGTCGCTGCGACGCACCTGGTGGAAGGCGACGTCCTTCTCCTCGGTCGCCGAGTACAGCCGCACCGGGATCGTGACCAGCCCGAAGGACACCGCGCCCTTCCAGATCGTGCGCATGACACCTCCAGGCTCCGGCCGCCGACATTGTCGGTGCACCCAGGCTAGCGTCGTCCCCATGCCTGCACCGGGAGTCGGGG
>DAIPJR010000027.1:7838-12315 GCA_036770165.1 Actinomycetes bacterium
CATTGTCGGTGCACCCAGGCTAGCGTCGTCCCCATGCCTGCACCGGGAGTCGGGGCGAGAGTGCCCGTCGAGGTCGACGGCCGGCTGCTCACCCTGTCCAACCTGGACAAGGTGCTGTACCCACCAGGGCCGGGGCACGACGGCTTCAGCAAGGCCGAGGTCGTCGACTACTACACCCGCGTGGCTCCGGTGCTGCTGCCGCACGTGGCCGGACGTCCGGCGACGTTCACCCGCTGGCCCGACGGCGTCGAGGGGAAGGCCTTCTTCGAGAAGAACGCACCGTCGCACACGCCCGAGTGGGTGCGGCGGGTACGACTGCCGTCGCCAGGCTCGGGGATGGGCCGCAGCACCATCGACTACGTCGTCGTCGACGACCTGCCGACGCTGGTCTGGGCGGCCAACCTGGCCGCGCTGGAGCTGCACGTGCCGCAGTGGCGGGTCTCCGCGGACGGCGCCGTTCTCGACCCCGACCTGCTCGTGCTCGACCTCGACCCGGGACCGCCGGCGACCGTCGTCGAGTGCTCCGCCGTCGCCCTGCTGCTCCGTGACCTCCTCGCCGCCGACGGCCTGACCGCGTACCCGAAGACGAGCGGCTCCAAGGGGATGCAGCTCCTCGTCCCGCTGGAGCCGACCCCGGCGGGACGAACGAGCGACTACGCGAAGTGGCTAGCCGCGACGCTGGCGCACTCCCACCCGGACCTCGTCGTCGCGCAGATGGCCAAGCAGGTACGGCCCGGGAAGGTGTTCATCGACTGGTCGCAGAACAACGCGGCCAAGACGACGGTCGCCGCCTACTCCCTGCGGGCTCGGCCGGCGCCGACGGCGTCGACCCCGGTGACGTGGGACGAGGTGGCCGGCTGCCGTACCGCCGACGACCTTCGCTTCACCGCCGACGACGTGCTGTCGCGGGTGCTCGGGCACCGCGGCGGGCCGCAGGACCTGCTCGCCGGAGCGCTCGGTACGGACCGCGGCCGGCTCCCCGACCGCGCCGACGGCGATGAGTAGGATCCCCGCGTGAACGTGGCCGGTCCGGTGGGTGTCGAGCGTGGCACCCGGCTGCCACGGATGGCCCGGCGCGCCCAGCTCCTCGGTGCCGCCCGCGACGTGTTCGTCGCGCAGGGCTTCCACGCCGCCGCTATGGACGACATCGCCGAGCGGGCCGGGGTCTCGAAACCCGTTCTGTACCAACACTTTCCGGGCAAGCTCGACCTCTACCTGGCCCTGCTCGACGCGAGCATCGAAGCGTTGCTCGCAGCCGTGCGCGACGGGCTCGCGAGCACGACCGACAACAAGCTGCGCGTGACCGCCACCACCCAGGCGTACTTCGACTTCGTGTCCGACCCGGGGGGCGCGTTCCGGCTGGTCTTCGAGTCGGACCTCACCTCGGAGCCGTCCGTACGCGCCCGGGTCGAACGGGTGCTGCAGGAGTGCGCCGAGCTGGTCAGCGCGGTCATCGCCGAGGATGCGGGGCTGTCCGAGGAGCAGGCCCACCTGCTCGCCGTCGGTCTGATCGGCAGCGCGCAGGTGACCGCCCGCTACTGGGTGACGACCGGCGAGGCGGTGCCCAAGGACGACGCCGTCCAGCTCGTCTCGACGCTGGCCTGGCGCGGCATCTCCCGGTTCCCGCGCACAGCGGGCTGACGCGCTCGACTACTGTTGCCGCATCGTTTACCGCATCGGCCGCCGGATCGGCTGCCGTCCGGTCGTCTCGAGCGCGGAGGTCTTCGGTGGAGGTCAAGGTCGGCGTCAAGGGCGCCCCGAGGGAGCTCACCATCGACTCCGCGCTGACCGCGGACGAGCTCGCGAAGGCGGTCAAGGCCGCGCTCACCGGCGACGGCGGCCTGCTGGTCCTCGTCGACGAGAAGGGCAAGCAGATCATCGTCCCCGCCGAGAAGCTCGCCTACCTCGAGGTCGGAGAGTCCACCGAGCGCCGCGTCGGCTTCGGCGCCATGTAGAACCCACCCACGCGTTGATCATGGCCGAACGGCCCCGTTCTCTTGATCCACATGGGCCGTTCGCCCATGATCAACGCAGGGGGTCGTAGGGGTTGAACGGGTGGTGCGGTCTCGTTCCGTGGGATGCGTCAGGCGGAGAGGCCGAGGGCACGCATCCGGCGGGTGTGCTCCTCGGTGAGCCGGGCGAACATCCGGCCCACCTCGGCGAGGTCGAACCCGGGCATGCCGCCGGCGCCGATGCCACCCACCAGCAGGTTCGAGAGCGCATCGCGCTCCGCCGCGGTGCGCTGCGCCTGGGACAGCATCTCCCCCATGAGCCGGCGCCCCCACAGCGCCAGGCGGCCGCCGACACGCGGGTCGGCGGCGATGGCCTCGCGGACCGTGGAGACCACGAACGCCGAGTGCCCGGTGTCCTCGAGCACGTCGAGGACCAGCGCCTGGGTGTCGGCGTCGAGGAACCGGGCGACCTCGCGGTAGAAGTCCACGCTCACCCCGTCACCGACGTACGCCTTCATCAGCCCTTCGAGCCAGTCGGCCGGCGCCGTCGACTCGTGGAACCCGTTGATGGGGGCCACGAACGGCTGCATCGCCTCGTCGGGGTCGACGCCGAGCGCCGCGAGCCGGTCGCGGAGCCGGGTGAAGTGCCGGAACTCGGCCACGGCCATGCCGGCCAGCTGGGCCTCCGCACCGATCCGGGGCGCCAGCGCGGCGTCGGCTGCGAGGCGGACGAAGGCGGAGAGCTCGCCGTACGCGAGGACACCCAGGAGGTCGATGACGGCCGCGCGGTACTCGGGATCCTCGAGGCTCGGCCCGGCCGGTGCGTCCATGTGCGGCAGCGTAACGGCTACACTCGGAGGCAGGACGCGCACCGCTGGTGCGCACGAGCGCCGTGTCAGACGCGCTGCTCACCAGAAGAGTGCCACCGATTGCCGCGAAGAAGGCGAACCGTCCTGACCACGTTCCGAGAGCTCGGCGTACTCCCCGAAACATGTGAAGCACTCGAAGCCGTCGGCATCGTCGACGCCTTCGCCATCCAGGAGATGACCCTCCCTGTCGCCCTCACCGGGCAGGACGTCATCGGCCAGGCCAAGACCGGTACGGGCAAGACGCTGGGCTTCGGCATCCCGTTGCTGCAGCGCCTCATCGCGCCCACCGACAACGACGTGGAGTTCCTCGCTGCCCCCGGGAAGCCGCAGGCGCTCGTCGTCGTCCCGACCCGCGAGCTCTGCGTCCAGGTCGCCAAGGACCTGCGCCTGGCTGGTGCCCGCCGCGGCGTGCGCATCCTCGAGATCTACGGCGGCCGTGCCTACGAGCCGCAGATCGAGACGCTCCGGCAGGGGGTCGACGTCGTCGTCGGCACCCCCGGTCGGCTGATCGACCTCGCGAACCAGCGGCACGTCGACCTGAGCCACGTCAAGGTGCTGGTCCTCGACGAGGCCGACGAGATGCTCGACCTGGGCTTCCTCCCCGACGTCGAGCGCATCGTGTCGATGACCCCCGACAACCGGCAGACGATGCTCTTCTCCGCGACGATGCCGGGCGTCATCATCGCGCTGGCCCGCAAGTACATGCGCCAGCCCACGCACATCCGGGCGACCAGCTCCGACGACCAGACGGCGACCGTCGACACCGTCGAGCAGCACGTCTACCGGGCCCACGAGATGGACAAGCCCGAGCTCCTGTCCCGCATCCTGCAGTCCGAGGGGCGAGGCCTCACCATCGTGTTCTGCCGAACCCGCCGTGCCTGCGACCGGGTGGCCGCCGACCTCGGCGAGCGCGGGTTCGCCGCGGCCGCGGTGCACGGCGACCTCGGCCAGGGTGCCCGCGAGCAGGCGCTTCGGGCGTTCCGCGCCGGCAAGGTCGACGTGCTGGTCGCCACCGACGTCGCCGCCCGCGGCATCGACATCGACGGCATCACGCACGTCATCAACTACACCTGCCCGGAGGACGAGAAGACGTACATCCACCGGGTCGGTCGTACCGCGCGCGCCGGCAACTCCGGTGTCGCCGTGACCCTGGTCGACTGGGCCGACGTGACGCGCTGGGCGGTCATCAACAAGGCCCTCGGGCTGGCGTTCTTCGACCCGCCCGAGACCTATTCGACGTCCGAGTGGCTGTACACCGCACTGAACATCCCGAAGGGCGTCAAGGGCTCCCTTCCCCGCGCACAGCGCACGCGCGCCGGCCTCGCGGCCGAGACGCTCGAGGACGTCGGCGAGACCGGCAAGGCCCGCAAGTCCCGTTCGGACGGTGGCCGCCCCTCCGGTCGCCCCTCCGGTCGCGACTCCGGTCGGGACTCCGCGCGCGACTCCCGGCCCGCGCGTCCCGATGCTGCCGAGCATGTCGAGCGGCCGCCGCGTGCGCCGCGGACCGGTACCCGCCAGCGCACCCGCAGCGGTACCCCGCTCGGGACCGGCACCTCCGCCGCGAGCGAGTCGGCTGACCCGGGTCCCGGCTCGTCCGAGGGTGGAGCGGCACCCCGGCGTCGCCGCCGAGGCGGCCGGGGCCGAGGGGGAACCGGC
>DAIPJR010000219.1:0-3950 GCA_036770165.1 Actinomycetes bacterium
CGATCCCGCGACGCAGGAGCGGGTCGACGGGCTGAAGAACCGGCTGCTCCAGCATCCGGAGGTACGAGCGGCCGTCGGTGAGGCGGGCGGCACCCTGCGGCGGTTGCTGCTCGAGGCCGTCGACGACCCGACGAGCGAGCTGCGGGTACGGGTGGTCAGCGGGCTGGCCGCGTTCGGGCAACGGCTGGTCGACGACGCCGAGCTCGCCGGCAAGGTCAACGGCTGGGCCGAGGACGTCGTCGCGCACGTGACGACCAACTACAGCGCGGAGCTGACGACGGTGATCACCGACACGGTCGAGAGGTGGGACGGCGTGGAGACAGCACGAAAGATCGAGCTGCAGGTCGGCAGCGACCTGCAGTTCATCCGGATCAACGGCACCGTGGTGGGGGCCCTGGCCGGGCTCGCGATCCAGGCCGTCACGCAGGTGATCTCGTGACCCCCGCCGAGGTGCTCGCCGAGGAGGAGCGCCTGCAGCTGGCGCACTTCGACAACGACGACGCCGTCGAGCTGGGGCTGATCGCCCTCGGCCTGGCCCGTGAGCGCGGCCTCCCGATCGTCGTGGAGGTCAGGGCGCATGACCAGGTGCTGTTCCGCGCGGCGCTGCCGGGGAGCAGCGTCGTCAACGACGGCTGGGTGGCACGCAAGACGCGCCTGGTCGAGGCCTTCGGGCACTCCACGCTCTACCAGCGGCTGCGCTACGAGGCGGAGGGTACGACCTTCGCGGCGGCGACCGGGCTGTCCGAGGACGACTACGCGGCGCACGGCGGCGGGTTCCCGCTGACGGTCGTCGGTACCGGCCGCGTCGGGGTGATGGTCGTCTCGGGACTGCCCCAGCTGGACGACCACAGGCTTGTGGTCGAGTGTCTGGAGACCTTGCAGGAAAGATCTTGAAGAAAGGGGACCTCTACCCCTTGCGCCGCACCCGTCGCGTCCCGTAGAAATCTCCCCACGCCAGCGGAAACGGCGGGCCAGCAATGGCTCGCAGGGACTGTCGGCGGGTCGGTCGGAGACCGGCGCACCAGGCCTGCGGGGCAACTCGAGGGCCGGTCCGAGGGGCAACCTGAGGACGCTGCGGATGACGACGCAGCGGGGCGCACGGGCCGGGCGGCGACCATGAGCTTCGCACCGGTGGCCGGGCAACTGGCCCTGGAGCGGAGGCCGACGTCACGCGGTAGGTGGTCATGCGCAAGGCCCCTCGAACTCATACTTCGAGGGGCCTTGCCTCTTTTATAGCCTGCCGCAGGTCACCGATCTGGGAGCGACACGCTTGAGTCTCGGCCTGATCGGCGCCCTCACCTGCGCGGTCTGCTACGGCATCGGCTCGATCCTGCAGGCCGTGGGCGCCGCTCGTACCACGACCGGCGCCACGCTCGACCCCCGGCTGATGATCCGGCTCCTGCGCCAGGGCCCGTACCTGCTCGGGGTCGGTTTCGACGCCGTGGGCTTCCTCGCTTCGGTGCTCGCCCTGCGCACGCTGCCGCTGTTCCTCGTGGAGTCGACGGTCGCGTCCAGCATCGGGGTGACCGCGATCTTGGCCGCGCGCTTCCTCCACGTACGCCTGGCGCCCACGGAGTGGGCCGCGCTCGGGGCGGTGGCGCTCGGCCTGGTCCTGCTCGCGGCCAGCGCTCAGCCGGACCCCGGGAAGACGGTCTCGACGCGGGGCGGCTGGCTGCTGCTGTCGGGGGTGCTGCTCGCGGTCGCGGTGGCCGGCGTCGCCGAGCGCCTCGGGCCGTCGCGGGCCGGCGCCGTCCTCGCCGCCGATGCCGGGCTGGCCTTCGGTGGGGTCGGGGTGGCCGCGCGCACCCTCCAGGTGCCCGACCCGTTGTGGAACCAGGTGGGCTTGGGACACCTGGTGAGTCAGCCCACGTTCTGGGCGCTCGTCGCCTACGGCGCCCTGGGCATGTTCTTCTTCTCGGCGGCGCTGCAGCGCGGATCAGTGACCACGGCGACCGCGATCACGTTCGCGTTCGAGACGACGGTGCCTGCGCTGATCGGCCTCACGCTGCTCGGCGACCGGGCCCGGCCGGGGTTCGCGTTCTTGGCGGTGGCCGGGTTCGTGATCACGCTCGGCGGCTGCCTCGCGCTCGCGCGGCGCGCGGACTTGTGAGCGAAACAACCGACGGGCAGGCTGTCCGCGCCGAGGTACCGCGGCGAGGTACCGCTGGAGGGAGCACCACGTGGGTGACCACGACTACGACCTGCTCGTCATCGGGTCGGGCCCAGGTGGGCAGAAGGCGGCCATCGCCGCAGCCAAGCTGGGCCGCCGCGCCGCGGTCATCGAGCGACGGAACATGGTCGGCGGCGTGTGCACGAACACCGGCACGATCCCGTCCAAGACGCTCCGCGAGGCGGTCCTATACCTCACCGGCCTGAACATGCGCGAGCTGTACGGGCAGAACTACCGGGTCAAGGAGACGATCACCGTCCAGGACCTGCTGGCCCGTACCCAGCACGTCATCGGCCGCGAGATCGAGATCATCCGGAGCCAGCTGTTCCGCAACAACGTCGACCTGATCAACGGAACCGCCAAGTTCCTCGACGCCAACTCGCTGCTCGTCCAGGGGCAGGAGAGCGGCATCGAGCGTCGCGTGACCGGTGAGAAGATCGTCATCGCCTCAGGGACGCGGCCCGCCCGGCCCGACCACGTGCAGTTCGACGACAGGCGCATCGTCGACTCCGACGGCATCCTGTCCCTCGGCGAGGTCCCCCGGACCATGGTCGTGGTGGGCGCCGGCGTCGTCGGGATCGAGTACGCCTCGATGTTCGCCGCCCTCGGGACCCGCGTGACCGTCGTCGAGCGGCGCGACCGGATGCTCGACTTCTGCGACTCCGAGATCGTCGAGGCGCTGAAGTTCCACCTGCGCGACCTCTCGGTGACGTTCCGGTTCGGCGAGACGGTGTCCCGGGTGGAGGCCGGCGACGGCGGCACGGTCACCACGCTCGAGAGCGGCAAGCAGATCCCCGCGGACACGGTGATGTACTCGGCCGGCCGGCAGGGCTCCACGGACGCCCTGGACCTCGCCGCCGCCGAGCTCGAGGCTGACGACCGCGGCCGCATCTCGGTCGACGCCAACTTCCGTACCACGGTGGAGAACATCTACGCGGTGGGCGACGTGATCGGGTTCCCCGCCCTCGCGGCCACGTCCATGGAGCAGGGCCGGCTGGCCGCCTACCACGCGTTCGGCGAGCCGGCGAACTCCCTCATCGCCCTGCAGCCGATCGGCATCTACACGATCCCCGAGATCAGCTACTGCGGACGTACGGAGGACGAGCTCACGTCGTCGTCCGTGCCGTACGAGGTGGGCATCTCCCGCTACCGCGAGCTGGCCCGCGGCCAGATCATCGGCGACTCGTACGGGATGCTCAAGCTGCTCGTGTCGACCGAGACGCGGCACCTGCTCGGCGTCCACGTGTTCGGCTCGTACGCGACCGAGCTGGTGCACATCGGGCAGGCGATCATGACCTGTGGCGGCACCGTCGACCACCTCGTCGACACGGTGTTCAACTACCCGACCCTGTCCGAGGCCTACAAGGTGGCCGCGCTGGACGCCGTCAACAAGATGCGGGCCGTGCGCCGGCTCATCGGCTAGGGGCGACCGGGCAGAATGGGTGCATGCCCTACGACGCCGCGCCCACGCGCTACGACCACATGTCCTACCGGCGCTGCGGACGCAGCGGGCTGCAGCTGCCCGCGGTGTCGCTCGGCCTCTGGCACAACTTCGGCGGCGACCGGCCCATCGAGGGCCAGCGGGCGATCCTGCGGCGCGCGTTCGACCTCGGGATCACCCACTTCGACCTCGCCAACAACTACGGCCCGCCGTACGGCTCAGCCGAGACCAACTTCGGCCGGCTGATGCGCGAGGACTTCCGGCCGTACCGCGACGAGCTGGTCATCTCGACCAAGGCCGGCTACGACATGTGGCCCGGGCCGTACGGCGAGTGGGGTT
>DAIPJR010000028.1:0-12267 GCA_036770165.1 Actinomycetes bacterium
GGCCTGGCGCTCGTGCGCGCCTACGCCGGCCTGGCCGACCCGCTCCCCGGCGGTCATGCCGCGTACCTGCTGGTCGAGTGCGCGGACGCCTCGGACCCCACGGACGACCTGGTCGCGGCAGTTGCCGACGCTGCCGGCGTCGCGGATGCCGTGGTCGTCTCGGACTCCCGGGGCAGGGCCGACCTGTGGCGGTACCGGGAGGCACACACCGAGGCGATCAGCGCTGCCGGGGTACCCGTCAAGCTCGATGTCGCCGTACCGCTTGACGAGCTGGCCGCCTTCGTCGCGGAGCTGGCGCCCAGGGTCACGTCGGTCTGCTCGGGCGCACGGACGATCGTGTTCGGCCACCTGGCCGAGGGCAACCTGCACGTCAACGTCCTCGACGCCGACGGGTACGAGGACGCGGTCACCGACACCGTGCTCCGGCTGGTCGGCTCGTACGGCGGCAGCATCAGTGCCGAGCACGGGGTCGGGCGCGCGAAGGTGCGCTGGCTGGGCCTGTCCCGCAGCCCGGAGGAGCTGGCCGCTATGACGGCGGTGAAGCGCGCGCTCGACCCCGACTGGCTGCTCGCCCCCGGCGTCCTCCTGCCAGCCCCGTGACAGCGCCCCGCACACGATGGGGGCACGGTCTGGTTGACGATCGCCGGGAGCGCGGTGGGAATCGCATTCTGACCCGTGATCGACGAGGAAGGTGAGCGATGACACCGGCGGAGCAACAGACGATCGAGGACGCGCATCGCGTCGTTGCCGAGGCGGCGAAGGTGTCCGAGCGGATCAGCGAGACCCTCGCACGGTCGCGCGAGGTCACCCGCGAAGCCATCAGGGTGCTGCGGCGCGCCGGCTACAACGTCTAGGACGAGCCCGCCCCTGCGCGCCGCGATCAGGTCCAGAGGGCCTTTGCGAGGTACCAGCCGGCGAATGCGGCCAGCAGGCCGAGCGCCAGGCTGCCCACGGTGTTGGCCACCGCGGCGCGGCGGTCGCCCTGCTCGGCGAGGCGCACCGTCTCGTAGCCGAAGGTGCTGAACGTCGTGAAGCCGCCGCAGAAGCCGGTGCCCGCGAGCGAGACGAGGTGCGGGCCGGCCGGGCCGTAGGCCTGCGCCCCGAGCAGCAGCCCCAGCAGCAGGGAGCCGGCGACGTTGATCAGCATCGTGCCGTACGGGAAGACGCCCCTGTGCCGCGACTGGACCGCCTGGTCGAGCAGCCAGCGCGACGGTGCCCCGACGGCGGCGCCGAGGAGGACCAGGAGGGCGGTCACCGGGGCCGGGCCCGGTCGACGACGAGGCGGCGGACGAGCAGCTGGCCGATGAGTACCGCGAGCAGCCCCAGCACCAGCGTCCCGAGCAGATAGGCGGCGGCCGCGCCCGCGTGGCCGTCCTGCAGCAGCGCGCGGGTGTCGGACGTGTACGTGGAGAACGTCGTGAAGCCCCCGAGGATGCCGGTACCGAGGAAGGGTCGCAGGTAGTCGTGCGGCGGCCACACGCCGACGACCAGCGCCATGAGCACCCCGATGAGCAGGCAGCCGAGGACGTTGACCAGCAGGACCGCCCACGGGAACCCGCCGCGGGGCTGGGGGAGTGCCGTGACGACGCCGAGCCGCGCGAGCCCGCCGATCGCGCCACCGGCCGCGACGGCGGCCGCCACCTTCCATCGGACGTCGGTCGCGGCCTCGACCGGAGAGAGCAGGTCCGGGTCGATGTCGTCGGGCTCGACGGGCTCCGGATCCACGGTGTGGATGCTAGCCGGGCGGGCCTCGGGTCCTTCGTCCCTGGCCATTACGCGGCGCGCGGGACACACTGGGGGTGTGACCCATCCCCATGCCGCACCGCGCAGAGTGCTCGAGACCAGTCCCTTCAGCCGACCAGAGGTGCTGGTGCGACCTCCGGGGGAGTTCGCGGTGGGGGACCGAGTGACGCACGACCGCTACGGGCTGGGTCGCGTGGTGTCGGTCGACACGGCCGACTACCTGTGCCTCGACTTCGGTGCCGGGGGCATCAAGCAGTTCGCCGGCGCCGACCCCAGCCTGACCAAGCTCTAGTCGGCCTCTAGTCGGCCTCTAGTCGGCTCTGGTCACAGGGACGTCACCACGTCGTCGTGGTCCAGCCGCGGCAGGCGGTCCATCCAGGCGTCCGTACCGGGCTTGCCGATGTTCACGACGAGGAACGAGCGGAGCCGTCCGTCGGCGAAGAACTCCGCGTCGACCCCGGCCGCGTCGAATCCGCCCATGGGGCCGGCGGCCAGACCTGCGGCCCGCACGCCGAGCAGGAAGTAGCCGGCCTGCAGCGTCGCGTTGAACCGGGCGACCTTCTCGCGGGCGGCGTCGTCCGAGAACCGGTCCTTCGCATCCGGCACGTACGGGAGCAGCTCGGGCAGGTGCTCGTGGAAGCCGGTGTCGGCGGCCAGGATCGCGACCAGGGGAGCGCTCGCGGTCTTCGCCCGGTTGCCCTCCGCCAGCAGCGGGAGCAGGCGCGCGCGAGCCTCGTCGCTCCGGACCAGGACGACGCGCAGCGGCTGGGTGTTCATGGCGGTGGGCGCCCACTTCACCAGCTCGTAGATCGCGCGTACCTGGTCGTCGCTGACCGGCTCGTCGGTGAACGCGTTCGCTGTCCGCGCCGCCCGGAAGAGCAGGTCCTGCGTCGATCGGTCGAGGACGAGGTGCTCGTCGACGGTGTCGAGCGAGCGGTCCAGGTCGACCAGGGCGGTGTACTCGTCGGTGGCAGTCATGTACGGGGAAACGGTGTTGAACTTTCAACTATTCCCGGCCCGCTACGGTTTGTAGGTGGAGCCCAGCAAAGATCCGGTCGAGGGCGCCCCCCTCTACCCGCTCGGCCTGCGCCTCGGAGGGCGCCGGGTCGTGGTGGTCGGGGCGGGGACGGTCGCGCTGCGCCGGGTCAGCGCGCTCCTGCAGGCCGACGCGACCGTCGTGGTGGTGGCTCCCGAAGCCACGCCGGCCCTCACCGACCTGGCCGTGACCGGTCGCGTCGAGTGGCTGCAGCGGCCCTACGAGGACGGTGACCTCGACGGGGCCTGGCTTGCTCTGGCCTGTACCGACCAGCCGTCGGTCAATGCGCTCGTGGCCGCAGCGGCCGAGCAGCGACGGATCTTCTGCAGCCGGGCCGACGACGCATCTGGTGGCTCGGCGTGGGTGCCTGCAGTGGGCCGGGTCGGTGGCGTGACCGTTGCCGTGCACGGCGACCGTGACCCCGCGCGCGCAGCCGCCCTGCGCGACGGGATCGTCGAGCACGTGGTCCGCCACCCAGCCCCGCACGGTCGGCATCGGTCTGGGCGGGTCGTGCTCGTCGGAGGGGGACCAGGGGATCCCGGCCTCATCACGGTGCGCGGACGCGCGGCTCTGGCCGAGGCCGACGTGGTCGTCGCGGACCGCCTCGCCCCGCTCTCCCTCCTCGACGAGCTGCCGGCTCACGTCGAGGTCATCGACGCAGCCAAGGTGCCTGGCGGCCACTCGATGCCGCAGGACGAGATCAACCGGTTGCTCGTCGAGCACGCCAGGGCCGGGCGGGTGGTCGTACGGCTCAAGGGCGGCGACCCGTACGTCTTCGGCCGGGGGATGGAGGAGGTGCAGGCCTGCCTGGAAGCCGGCCTCCGGGTCGACGTGGTCCCCGGCGTCACGAGCGCGGTGTCCGTGCCAGGTCAGGCGGGCATCCCGGTGACCCATCGCGGGGTCGTCCAGGCGTTCACGGTCGTGTCGGGCCACGTGCCCCCGGGCGACCCGGCGTCGACGGTCGACTGGAAGGCGCTCGCGGCAGTGGGTGCCACGATCGTCGTGCTCATGGGCGTCGCCACGATGCCGGCGATCGCCGAGGCGCTGATGGCCGGTGGCCTGGCGGCCTCGACGCCCGTGGCCGGGGTGGCGGACGGCGCGGCGGCGGTGCTGAGCACGCTCGAGCAGGTGGCCGTCGGAACGGCCACGGCGGCGATCACGTCCCCGGCGGTCTTCGTCGTCGGCGACGTGGTGGGCAGCCGGCCGGCCAGCGACCTCGTCCCCGGTGGGCTCGACCTGGCCGCGCCTCTCGCGAAGCCCTGACCGGCGCCGGCATGCCCCCAGCCCGGGCCGTGAGCGGCGGCTGGATGCTGCGCCACGCGGTCCGGATGCGCACCGACCCGCTCGGGTTCCTGGTGGACTGTGCGGCCCCGCTGGGCGCGCTCGTGGAGCTGCCGATCCCGCGCCAGCGGGTGTTCGTGGTCAACGACCCCGACGCGATCACGCGGGTGCTGCAGGGCAACCACTCGGCGTACGGCAAGCAGACCATCCAGTACCGGTCCCTGGCGCTCGTCACGGGTGAGGGCCTGCTGGTGAGCGAGGGCGAGGAGTGGCTGCGCGGGCGCCGTCTCGTGCAGCCGGCGTTCCACCAGCGGACCCTGGACGCGGTGGGCGACCACGTCGCGGACGCGATCGACCGGCTCTTCGCGACCTGGGCCGCCCTGCTGGACGGCCTGCTGGACGGCGCGGTCGACGGCGCCGTGGTCGACGTGGACGCGGCCATGATGCGGACCACGCTGGAGGTCGTCGGGCACGCGCTGTTCGCCACGGACCTCGGGCCGGAGGCCGACCGGATCGTCGAAGCGGTGGTCGCCGCCCTCGACCAGGTGATCGCGCGGGCCCGTTCCCCGTTGCCGCTGCCTCGGACTTGGCCGACGCCGGGCAACCGCCGGCTGAAGCGCTCGGTCGACCAGCTCGACGCGAGCGTCGCGGAGCTGGTGCGCGCGCGCCGCGCGGTGTCGACAGGTGCGGCCGCCTCCGGCGCCGACCTGCTCGGCCTCCTGCTCGACCCGTCGTCGTCGGCCTCCGACCAGGAGGTCCGGGACCAGGTCGTCACGCTGGTCGTCGCCGGGCACGAGACCGTGGCCAGCGCCCTCACGTGGGCGTGGTGGCTGGTCGCGGGCCACGGGGTGGTCGCCGACAGGTTGGCGGCCGAGTCGGCGGCGGTGCTCGGCGGGCGGCGGCCGACCTTCGCCGACGTCGCCCGGCTCCCGTACGCCCGCCAGGTGCTGGACGAGGCCCTGCGGCTGTACCCGCCCGCGTGGGTCGTGACGCGGCGCGTGCTGGCGGACGACGTTCTCGCCGGCGTACCCGTACCAGCCGGTGCCCTGCTCATCATGTCGACGTACGCCCTGCACCGGAACCCGGCGGTCTGGGACCGGCCCGACGCCTTCGACCCGGACCGGTTCGCGCAGCCGGCGTCGGCCGGGTCGGCCGGGTCGGCCGGGTCCTCAGGGGGCGGGCGGCGCGGCTACCTGCCGTTCGGGGCTGGGCCGCGGATGTGCGTCGGCCGGGAGCTCGCGCTGGTCGAAGGGGTGCTCGTGCTGTCGGCGCTCGCCGGCCGGTACCGGTTCCAGCGCACCCCGGGACAGGTCGTGCGTGCGGACGCGCTGGTGACGGTACGACCGCGCGGCGGGCTGCCCCTCCGGATCCGCCGGCGGTGACGCGCGGCGAGGTTGCTCACTCGAGCCCGAACGGACAGGCTCGACCCATGGTCGACCAGGCGGGCGAGGCGGTGGGCGAGGACGCGCCGTCGCACGTCGACGTCCCGCGGCCGATCCGGGTCGCGGCCGACTGGGCCTGGCGACTGCTGGTCATCGCGGCCGCGGTGGTCGCGCTGCTCCTGCTGGTCAACCGGCTCAAGCTGGTCTTCCTGTCCGTGTTCGTCGGCCTCCTCGTCTCCGCGCTGCTCGCTCCGGTCGTCGGCCTCGTGCAGCGACGAGTGCGAGGGTCTCGCGGGCTGGCGACCCTTCTCGTGCTCGTCCTCGCGATCGCCGGCCTCGCGGGTGTCGTGGCGCTGCTCGCGATCGAGATCAGCGGGTCGTTCAAGGACCTCGGGACCACGTTCAACAGCGGGCTTGGCCAGATCCGCGTCTTCCTCCGTGACCACTTCAACATCGACGACAGCAAGCTCCAGCAGTACCTCTCGCAAGCCTGGGATGCCTTGCGGGACAACAAGAACGGGCTGCTCTCGGGAGCACTCTCGGGCGCGACCATCGCGCTCGAGATCCTCTCGGGGGCGGCGATCGCCTTCTTCACGACGGTGTTCTTCCTGCTCGACGGCGAGCGCATCTGGGGCTGGTGCGTCTCCTTGTTCCCTCGACGCGGGCAGCCGGACATCCGGGCCGCCGGGCTCCGCTCCTGGGCGGTGCTGACGGCGTACGTGCGCGGCACGATCCTGATCGCGTTCGTCGACGGGGTGTTCGTCGGGCTCTCGGTGGCGGTCATCGGCGTGCCCCTGGCCGTGCCGCTCGGCGTGCTGGTGTTCTTCGGGGCGTTCGTCCCCATCGTCGGTGCCCTGGTCAGCGGGTTCGTGGCCGTCGTCGTCGCCCTTGCCGCCAAAGGCGTGTTCGCTGCGCTCGCCGTGCTGGTGGCGATCATCGTCGTCCAGCAGATCGAGGGGCACCTGCTGCAGCCGCTGGTGATGGGCCGCCTGGTCTCGCTGCACCCGCTCGGCGTCGTCCTCGCGGTCACGGCCGGCAGCGTGCTCGCCGGCCTGGTCGGCGCCGTCGTCGCGGTACCCGTCGCGGCGGTGCTGACGACGGTGCTCGGGTACTACGGGCGACGGGCGCGCGACGCCCCCGCCGACGCGCTGGCGCCGGACCTCGCGCCAGACCTGGCGCCGGACCTCGAGCCCGACCTCCAGCCGGACTAGCTGGAGTGGTCGGCCGCCCAGGAGCGCACGATGTCGCGTACGGACAAGATGCCCGCGACCTCGCCCTCCTCGAGGACGACCAGGTGCCGGAAGCCACCGCGCAGCATGGCCTCCGCGGCCTGCGTGAGCGTCCAGCTCGGGGCCGCGTAGACGATCTCGGCAGTCAGGTGGGCGGCGACGGTCTCCTGGTCCACGTCGGCGCCCTCGGCGATCGCGGTCAGGACGTCGCGCTCGGTCATGATCCCGGCGCCCTCGCCGTCAGGGTCGACGACGACTGCCGCGCCGACATGCCGCGCCCGCATCAGCCGGCTCGCCTCGCGCAGGGTGTGGTTCGGCCCCACGGTGAGGACTTCGTGGCTCATGGCGTCGCGAACACTCATCAAGGCCTCCGTGGGCGTACGAACTCATGCCAGATGGGACATGATCGGGCTCCTGGCTCCCGCTGTCCACGGGTGCGTCCGCGCGGCGCCCTGCCAGACTGTTCGGCGTGACGAGTCCGGCTCCCCGCACGGGCACCTTCGCCCGCACCAGCGCGTGGTGGCGGCACGACCTGGCGGTCGCGGCTGCGGTGCTCGTGTGGATCCCGTCGGTGCTCCTGCTCGACCGCGGCGCGCCGCTGCTCCGACAAGAGCTGCTCGGGCTCGGCACCTGCGTGCTGCTGCTGGCGCTGCTGCGGGCCGAGACGCCGCTCGTCCGGGCGCAGGTCGCGGTGGTCGTCGCCTTCGCGACGCTGGTCGAGTACACCTGCTCGCCCCTCCTGCACGTCTACGTCTACCGGCTGCACAACGTGCCCGCGTTCGTCCCGCCAGGGCACGGCCTGGTCTACCTCGCCGCGTACTCGATCGGGCGGTCGACGCTCGCGCAGCGCTACGCGCGGCAGGCGGTCACCGCGACGGTCGTCCTCGGCGGGCTGTACGCGCTCCGCGGGCTCAGCCCCTGGGCGCCCAGGCTCGACGTGCTCGGTGCGTTCTGGTACCTCTGCCTGCTCGGCTTCCTGCGCTGGGGACGGTCCCGGTTGCTGTACGTGGGCGCCTTCCTGGTCGTCACGTACCTCGAGCTGATGGGAACGGGGCTGGGCACCTGGACGTGGCAGACCCATGACCCGACCGGCATCGTCGCGATGGGCAACCCCCCGTCCGGGGCGGCCGGCGGGTACGGCTGGTTCGACCTCGCCGCGGTGGCCGTGGCGCCGTGGCTGCTGCGGCGGCTACCCGGCCGCCGAGGGGGCGCCGCTTCCGTCGCCGTCGCCACCGTGGCCCAGCCGCCGGAGGACCTCGTCGTGGAGGCGGCCGTTGGTGGAGACGGCACCACCCCCGTCGAGCACTGACCCGCCCGTACGCCCGGTCACGCGCCCGCCCGCCTCCAGTACGACAGGCACCAGCGCGGCGACGTCCCAGATCGAGAGCTCGGGCTCGACCGCCACGTCGACCGCGCCCTCGGCGACCAGCAGGTGCGACCAGAAGTCGCCGTACGCGCGCGTCCGCCAGCACCGGCCGGCCAGGTCCTGGAACGCGGCCCCGCCGTCCGGCCAGCCGACCGCGTCGGAGTACGACAGCGAGGCGTCGGCGAGCTGTCCCACCTCGGAGACGTGGATCTGCTTGGGCGCACCGACGAGGAGCCCACCGGCCCAGGCGCCCGCACCTCGGGCCGCCCACCAGCGCCGTCCGAGGGCCGGCGCCGACACCACCCCGACGGCGACGTCGGCCCCGTCCACGAGGGCGATCAGCGTGGCCCACACCGGTACCCCGCGGACGTAGTTCTTCGTACCGTCGATCGGGTCGAGGATCCAGCGCCGCCCGGACGTGATCGAGGTGTCGGCACCCATCTCCTCGCCGAGCACCGGCTCGTGCGGTCGGGCCTTCGCGAGGTGGTCGCGCAGCAGCTGTTCGGTGGCACGGTCGGCGTCGCTCACGGGGGTCAGGTCCGGCTTGGTCTCGACGACGAGGTCGAGCGACTGGTACCGGTCCAGCGTGACGACGTCGGCCGCGTCAGCCATGGCGAGCGCGAGGGCGAGGTCGTCGGCGTACGTCACAGCCCAGAAGGCTAGTGCCCGCCCCCCGCCCCTCCGCGTTGATCATGGACAGATGGCCCCCCGGGATCGCTCCCAGAGGGCCATCTGTCCATGATCAACGGCGGGACGGTGGGTACGAAACGGGAAGGCGCGCGAAAGCGGGGACGGGGCGGAGGGGTCAGTCGGCGTCGGGGGTCTCACGGGCCCGCAGGAGGCGCCGCAGGGACTCGAGGCGGGCCCGGTCGGCGTGGCCGTCGGCGACCCAGGCGTCCAGCGCGCACTCGGGCTCGTCATGGGTGCAGCCGCGCGGGCAGGCGTCGGTGCCGGCAGCAAGGTCGGGGAAGGCGCCGATGACCCGCGAGGGATCGACGTGCGCGAGGCCGAACGACCGGATGCCCGGGGTGTCGATGACCCAGCCCGCGTCCGGTCGTCCGCCCGGCAGCTCGAGGACGATGGCCGATGTCGAGGTGTGCCGTCCGCGCCCGGTCACGCTGTTGACCACACCGGTCGCGCGGAGCGCACCCGGGACCAGGACGTTGACCAGGGTCGACTTGCCGACGCCGGAGTGCCCGACGAAGACGGTCCGGTGGCCCTGCAGCCGTGCGCGCAGCTCGTCGAGGTCGCCGTAGCGCGAGGTGACGACGTGGGGGACGTCGAGCGCCCGGTAGGTCTCGAGCAGCTCGTCCGGTGACTTCAGGTCGGACTTGGTCAGGAGCAGCAGCGGTTGGAGCCCGGAGTCGTACGCGGCCACGAGACAACGGTCGATGAGTCCGGTTCGCGGCTCGGGGTCGGCGAGCGCCGTGACGACCGCGAGCTGGTCGGCGTTGGCGACGACGACGCGCTCGACCGGGTCGTCGTCGTCGGCGGTACGCCTCAGTACCGTGGCCCGCGGCTCGACCCTGACGATGCGGGCCAGCGCGTCGACCTCGGCGGACAGGTCGCCGACGAGCGCGACCCGGTCGCCGACGACGACACCCTTGCGGCCCAGCTCGCGGGCCTTCATCGCGACGACGTGCAGCCGCCCGCCCGACGTCTCGACCAGACAGCCGTAGCGGCCCCGGTCGACAGTGACCACCCAGCCCTCGGCTGCGTCGACGTGGCCGGGGCGGTCCTTCGTACGGGGCCGCGACTTCCCCCGGCCCGGGCGCACGCGCACGTCGTCCTCGTCGAGGTCGCGCCCGCGCCGGTCGGCGGCCACTACGCGAGCATCCCGGTCCACAGCTCGACGAAGCCGGGCAGCGTCTTCCCGGCGGTCGCGACGTCGACCACCTCGATCCCGGGTACGGCGAGGCCGAGCACTGCTGCGGCCGTCGCGAGCCGGTGGTCGTCGTACGTCTCGAAGACGCCGCCGTGCAACGGCCGCGGGACGATGACCAGCCCGTCGTCGGACTCCTGGACGTCGGCGCCGAGGCGGCCGAGCTCCTTGGCCAGCGCGGCGAGCCGGTCGGTCTCGTGGCCGCGCAGGTGGGCCACCCCCCGGATCGTCGTACGGGAGCCGGCGAGGCACGCGAGCGCAGCGACGACGGGTACGAGCTCGCCCACCTGGCTCATGTCGAGGTCGGCCCCGCGCACGCCGGCAGAGCCGTCGACGACGAGGTCGCCGGCGTCGTCCTCGAGGACGGCCCCGAGCTCGTGCAGGACTCGCGCTGCCTCGCCCACCGCCTGGTAGGGCGACGTGGTCGGGAAGCCGACGATGCGGACGCGGCCACCGGTCGCGAGCGCCGCGGCGACGAACGGCAGCGCGTTGGACACGTCGGGCTCGATCGTGATCTCTCCGCCGCGCGGCCGCCCAGGAGACACCAGCCACGCAGCGCCGTCGACGGGGCGAGCATCGACGCCCGCAGCTCCGAGCATCGCCAGCGTCATCGCGATGTGGGGGAGCGACGGGACGGTGGGTCCCACGCTGCGTACCTCGACCCCGTCTTCGTAGGCGCAGCCGGCGAGCAGCAGTGCGCTGACGAACTGGCTGGACCCGCTCGCGTCGACCTCGACGAGGCCGCCGCGGACCCGGCCGGCTCCGACCACGGTGAACGGGAGCGCGCCCCGCCCACCGTCGTCCACGGTGACGCCGAGCTGGCGCAGCGCGTCGAGCACCGGACCCATCGGCCGCTGGCGGGCGCGCGGGTCACCGTCGAAGGCGATCTCGCCGTGGGCGAGCGCGGCGACCGGCGGGACGAAGCGCATCACGGTCCCGGCGAGCCCGCAGTCGACGTCGGCGGGCCCGGACCAGGCCGACGGAGTCACGACCCAGTCGCCGCCCTCGTCGGCCACGTCGCTGCCGAGGGCCGCGAGCGCGGCCGCCATCAGCTCGGTGTCGCGTGCGCGGAGCGGGCTGCGGACCGTCGTCGGAACCGGCGCCAGCGCGGCGAGGACCAGGGCCCGGTTGGTCATCGACTTCGAGCCGGGGACGACCACCGCGGCGTCGATCGGCCCGCTCGGTGTCGGTGCCAGCCAGATCGGTGCCGCGGTCTTCGTCACGGGCCCATCATCTCAGGCGGTCGGCCCTCGTCGGGGGTACGTGGCAGGCTGGCCCCGTGTGCGGACGGTACGCGGCGAGCCGGAACCCGGACGACCTCGTCGAGGAGTTCGAGGTCGACCGCGTCGAGGTGCCCCAACGCCTCGAGCCCGACTTCAACGTGGCCCCGACCAAGGACGTCTACGCGGTGCTCACCCGGCGATCGAGGGAGATGTCCGTCGACGCGGCGCCGGCCCGGCAGCTCCGGGTGGTGCGCTGGGGCCTCGTACCCTCCTGGGCGAAGAACCCCTCGATCGGCTCGCGCATGATCAACGCTCGGATGGAGACGGTCGCCGAGAAGCCCGCGTTCCGCAAGGCGTTCGCCAAGCGCCGCTGCCTGCTCCCCGCCGACGGTTACTACGAGTGGTACGCGCCGGACGCAGCCGGGACGAGCGCCGGGGCGAGTGCCGGGCGGAAGGTGCCGAAGCAGCCGTTCTACATCCACCCCAAGGACGGCGGCGTCCTCGCGATGGCGGGTGTCTACGAGTTCTGGCGGGCGCCCGACGCCGACCACGAGGACCCCGATGCGTGGCTCTGGACGTGCGCGGTCCTCACGACGGTGGCCGAGGACTCGCTCGGCCGCATCCACGACCGGATGCCGTTGTTCGTCCCCCGCGACCGCTACGCGGACTGGCTCGATCCTGCCTCCGACGACCCCGACCGGGCGAGCAGCCTGCTGGTCCCTGCGGCGCCCGGCCGCCTTGCCGCCTACCCGGTCTCCACCCTGGTCAACAACCACCGGAACAACGGTCCCGAGCTCATCGACCCTTTGCCCGCGGAATGACACCGCTCGACACCGCCGTGCTCGAGATCCCGACCCCGAAAGGACTGGCTCGAGCGACGGTCCACCCCGCCCGGCCGCGTACGGGGCGCAGGGCGACGCTCGTCCTCGGGCACGGCGCCGGCGGCGGTATCGACGCCAGGGACCTCGTCGCGCTGGCCGGTGCGCTGCCCTCTCGCGGGGTCACGGTGGTCCTGGTCGAGCAGCCGTGGCGGGTGGCCGGGCGCAAGGTGGCCGGGCCGCCGCCCCAGCTCGACGAGGCCTGGCTTGCCGTCCTCGCGGTCGTCGCCGGGCTGCCGTCGCGCGC
>DAIPJR010000220.1:0-3946 GCA_036770165.1 Actinomycetes bacterium
CGGCGGGCGGGTGTCGACATCCTGGCCGGGTCGCTCGCGCTGCGGGCCGACATCGCGCATGCGGTGCAGCGAGTGACGGCCGACGAGTCCGACGCGTACGCGGTGCTGGACACCGTGAGCCTGCTCGGCCGGGTGGAGCAACTGCGCCAGGAGATCACCGTGGACACCTCGCTCGCCTCGTCGCCGGGTGCGCCGGCGGCTGACCACCCCGTGGCCGGGTAACCTCGCGCCGTGCTCCTTTCCGACCGAGACATCCGCGCCGAGATCGCATCGGGCCGGGTGGCCCTCGACCCGTACGACCCGGGGATGATCCAGCCGTCCAGCGTCGACGTGCGCCTCGACCGCTACTTCCGCGTCTTCGAGAACCACCGGTACCCGCACATCGACCCGGCAGAGGAGCAGCCGGAGCTGACCCGCGAGGTCGTGCCGGAGGGCGACGAACCGTTCATCCTGCACCCCGGCGAGTTCGTGCTCGGGTCGACGTACGAGGCGTGCACGCTGCCCGACGACGTGGCTGGGCGCCTGGAGGGCAAGTCGTCGCTCGGCCGGCTCGGCCTGCTGACCCACTCGACGGCCGGCTTCATCGACCCCGGCTTCTCCGGCCACGTCACCCTCGAGCTGTCGAACGTGGCCACGCTGCCGATCAAGCTCTGGCCGGGCATGAAGATCGGGCAGCTGTGCCTGTTCCGGCTGTCGTCGCCGGCCGAGTTCCCGTACGGGTCGTCGGTGTACGGCTCCCGCTACCAGGGTCAACGCGGTCCCACTCCGTCGCGGTCGTTCCAGAACTTCCACCGCACCGACGTCCAGCCCTGAAGCTCGCGTTGATCATGGGCGGATAGCCCATGTGGATCAAGGAAATAGGGCCATCTGCCCATGATCAACGCAGGCCCCTGCGGGCGGGTCAGCGGAAGAGGGCGTTGACCTGACCGCGCAGGGTGCCGAGACGGTCCAGCGGGGGCGTACGGGCGGCCCAGTCCGGCAGCATCTCCGGCGCCATGGACATCGAGAAGAAGTAGCCCTGGCCGTACTCGCACCCGAGCCGTCGTAGCCGGTCGGCCACCTCGGGCTCCTCGATCCCTTCGGCGATCACCTGCAGGCCGAGGTGGTGCGCGAGGTCGATGAGGGAGGTGACGATCGCGGCGTCGCGGGCCGACTCGGTGATGCGCGTGACGAAGGAGCGGTCGATCTTCAGCTGCTGGATCGGCAGGGCGGAGAGGTACGTCAGGGACGAGTACCCGGTGCCGAAGACGTCCAGCGCGAGCCGTACCCCGAGCGCCCTCAGCTCGGCGAGCAGACCGATGGCGCGGTCGGCGTCGCTGATGACGATGCTCTCGGTGATCTCGAGGGTCAGCAGGTGAGCGGGCAGCCGGTGCCGCCGCAGCACGTCGGCCACTGTCCCTGGCAGCGTACGGTCCAGCAGCGAGCGCGCCGAGAGGTTGACCGAGATGCCCGCGTTCAGCCCCGCCGACCGCCAGGATGCGCACGCGGCGACGGCCCGGTTCAGGACCAGCTCGGTGAGCGGGACGATGAGGCCGTTGCGCTCGGCGAGGGGCAGGAAGGCGTCCGGTCGGAGGGTCCCGCGGGTGGGGTGGTGCCACCGGACGAGGGCTTCGGCGGCGATCAGCCGGCCACCCATCAGATCCATGACGGGCTCGACCTCGATGTCGATCTGGCCGTCGGTGAGCGCCTCGCGCAGCTCGCCCATCAAGGAGAGCAGCGAGGGGTCGTTGACGTCGATGTCGGGCCGGTAGACGACGGCCATGTCCGGCCCGTTCTTGGCGGCGTACATCGCGATGTCAGCGCGCTTGAGCAGGTCCCCGACCGCCGTTGCGTGGTCGGGCGCGATGGCCACACCCACCGAGCCCGACAGGTGCAACCGGTCCTCGCCGATGAGCACGGGAGCCGTCAGCGCGTCGATCATGACGGCGGCGACGGCGAGCGCGTCGCCCTCGGCGGGCTCGACCAGTACGGCGAACTCGTCGCCACCGAGCCGCGCCACGGTGACGCCAGGTCCGGCGGCAGCGCTGAACCGCGCGGCCACCTCGCAGATCAGCAGGTCGCCGACGTGGTGGCCCAGGGTGTCGTTGACCACCTTGAACCCGTTGAGGTCGATGATCATCATGGCTACGCGCGAGCGTCCCGAGGCGGCGCGCGCCACGGCGCTGGTGGCCAGCGCGGTCAGGTGGGAGCGGTTCGGCAGCCCGGTCAGCGCGTCGTGCAGGGCGTCGTGCCGCAGCCGGCCGATCAGCATCTCGTTGTGCAGCGCCACCGATGCGTGGTTGGCGACGGTCTGCAGCAGGCGCACGTCGCTGTCGGCGAAGCCGCGCACCTCGCCGAGGCGGTCGTACACGGCCAGCACGCCGACGGTCTCGCCCTCGACGGTGAGGGGCGCCACGACCGCCTCCCCGGCTCCACGCGAGCGGAGGAACGCGGATGCGGTCGGCTGGTCGTGCGTGAGGAGCACGGCCTCACCGTCGAGCACGAGCGACTGCACGAGCCGCTGCGACAGCGCCGTTCGCTCGTCGGAGTCGGTCTCGACGCGGGCTCCGTCGTACCGCCACAGGCTCGCGGCCGGGCTCGCGGCGGTACCGCCGGAGAACCGCAGCACCTCGGCGACCTCCGCGCGCATCAGCTGACGCGCCTGCTCGAGGACGGCAGGGAGCACCTCGGTCGTCGCTGGTGCGCCGTTGAGCTCGCGGCTGAAGCGGAACAGCTTCTCGAGGCTGGTATGCCGGTCGGCCAGCGACGAGTACGAGCGGTAGGCGACCATGAGGACGGCGCCGGCGAGGACCAGCGGGATCGTGGCCAGCGCTCCGAGGCGGAGCGTCAGCACCGAGACGATGCCGATGACCGACGCGGCGGCCGCCATGAACACGCCCGCGAGGGATCCCAGGACACCGTCGCGCGGCCCGCCGCCGGTGTACCAGCGCAGGATCAGGTTGAGGACGAGCAGGTCGACGATGATCGCGAGCGTCGCCGCAGCCACGGCGGCTGCCCACGTGCGCGGCCCGTCCTGCAGGCTGCCCCCGCCGAGCAGCCGAAAGGTCGAGATCGCCACGGCACCGTTCGCGTAGAACAGCGTGATGTTGAGTGCGGCCTTGAGCGGCGTCTGCCGCCGGTAGAGCACGACGACGACGGCCGGCCCGAGCACACGGCCGAGCATGAGCGGTCCGGGTGCGGCGTAGAACAGCCCGAGAACCAGCGGGATCTCGCTGATCGAGATGCTCTTCGCCTCGCGCCCGAACTGGATGTGGAAGACCCAGATCTCGGTGGCACCGAACAAGATGGCGAGCACCCACCAGTCGATCCGCAGGCCGTGCGGCGGCTCGGGCGGGTGGGCGAGGACCGTCGCGAACAGTGCCGTCCCGGCTGCCATCAGGACAAGGATCAAGGCGACGACGCGCCGCGTCGGGCGGGGTACCCGACGCTGTGCCGCCCCATCCCGGGCGTGGGCGTTCCTCGTCATTGCCAGGGAGATCGACACGTACGCGGCGGAGCCTTAGGTCCAGCTGGTGCCGGGGATTCCCGCATGTGCACTGGTCATGACCATGATCCGCTCATCCAGTTGGCGCTGTCCCAGGTCGTCGGCTGCGTGAGCACCGCGGTGATCGCGCTGATCGCGCTGATCGTGGTCACGGCGTTCCAGCTCGCGCCGGACCAGCTCGCGCCGTCCCACGTGGCTCCGTCCCAGGAGGCGCCGTCCCACGAGGCGCCGTCCCAGGTGGCCCCGTCCCACGACGCGCCGTCCCACGACGCGCCGTCCCAGGACGCGCCGTCCCAGGACGCGCCGTCCCAGGACGCGCCGGTCCACGTCGCGCCCGCCCAGTTGATGCCGTCCCAGGAGGCGCCGGTCCATACCGAGCCGTTCCAGCTGCCGCCGGTCCAAGCGGTCAGCGCGCTCTCCTGCGCGGCCAGCCGCGACGTGACCACGGGCTTGCCGAAGATG
>DAIPJR010000221.1:0-3925 GCA_036770165.1 Actinomycetes bacterium
GGGCCCCGGCGCTGGAGCAGGTCATCGGCGGCTGGTACGAGCGGCTGGGACGCACGGCGCCCGACAACGTGTGGCAGCAGGCCGACGTCCCGGTGGGGGCGCTGCCGATCCCCAACCCGACGGGTACGGCTCCGGGGCTGGCTCTCGAGGTCGACGGCCGCCCGGTGTTCGCCGTCCCGGGGGTGCCCGGCGAGCTGCGCGGCATGGTCACCGCCACGGTCGTGCCGGCGCTGCGCGAGCGGGCGGGCGACCCGCCCCCCGTCGTGACCCGCCAGCTTCGGGTGGCGCTGCTGGGGGAGTCGCTCGTCGCGGCGCAGCTGGCCCCGCTCGAGGCCGAGCTCGCCGAACGGGCCGAGCATGGCGACGCGGTCCCGGTGGCGCTGTCCTACCTCGGCTCGCCGGGAGAGGTGCGGGTCAGGTTCAGCGGGAACGCCCCCGCCTTGCTCGACGAGCTCGCCGACCGTGCGGAGGACCTGCTCGGTGATGTCGTGAGCGGCCGCGACGGCGAGACGTTGCCGGCCACCGTGCTGCGGCTCCTCGTCGAGCAGGGCGCCACGGTCGCCGTCGCCGAGTCGCTCACCGGGGGTGCGCTCGCGTCGGCTCTGGTCGACGTCGCCGGCGCGTCGCTCGCCTTCCGCGGTGCTGTGGTCGCCTACTCGACCGAGCTGAAGGCCGCCCTGCTCGGCGTCGCCGCCGACCTGCTGGCCCGAGGCGGTCCGGTCCAGCCGGAGGTCGCTGTGGCGATGGCGGCCGGGGTCCGTACCCGGCTCGGCGCCGACTTCGGGATCGGGACCACCGGGGTGGCTGGGCCCGACCCGCAGGACGGGGTCGCGCCGGGGACGGTGCACGTGGCGGTGGTGGGTCCGGGCCCGGGCGACGTTCGGGCCGTCGCGCTGCACGTGCCGGGCGACCGCGACCGGGTGCGCCGGCTGGCGGTCGTCCACGGGCTGGACCTGCTGCGGCGTGCCCTGCTGCACCGGGAACAGCCGGTATGATTACCTCGTTACAAGCAGGCAAGCGGGTGATCAGCCCGAGCAGTACATGCTCTCGCAACGTGCGGAGGGTACGGTTGAACCCGCGCAAGCTCCGGGTGAGAAGGAGGGGATGACAGATGGTCCTGCTGCGGCGACTGCTGGGCGACGAGCTCCGGCGTCAACGGCTGCACCAAAGTCGTACCCTGCGCGAGGTCTCCGCGGCCGCTCGCGTCTCGCTCGGCTACCTCTCCGAGGTGGAGCGCGGCCAGAAGGAAGCCAGCTCCGAGCTGCTCTCCTCGATCTGCACGGCGCTCGAGGTCCCGATGTCCGTGGTGCTGCGTGGCGTGAGCGACGAGCTCGCGCTGGCCGAGCTCGCGGCGGCTCCGCTGCCGACGGTCGTGCCCGCCTCGCGCGCCGACTCGCACGCTGACTCGCTGGCTGACTCGATGCCCGACGTCGTGGCCTCGGCGGCCTGACCCCTCCCATGTCGGCCGGTGCTGACACGCCGGGGCTGCACGTACGCGCCGGCAACGCGATGGCTCGCACCCGTGACGGCCTGCTGGACGGTGCCCTCGCCTGCATCCAGCGCGACGGTCTGCGGCACACGACGATGGCCGGGATCGCCGTACGCAGCGGTGTGGCCAAGGCGACCCTCTACAACCACTTCCGGACGAAGCCGGACCTGCTGCGGGCCCTGGTCCTGCGCGAGGCGGAGCGCATCGCGGCGCGCGCCCGCGCCGCACGCGAAGCCGGTTCGGTCGTCGACGCGCTGGAGCGGGCCGCGGCGGACGTCGCGGCCCTGACCGCTGTCCGGCGGGTGGCCGACAGCGAGCCCGGGGCGCTGGTGCCGTTGCTGGCACCGCGCGACACCCCGGGCTGGGAAGCCGTACGGATGCAGGCTGCTTCCGTCCTGGGCCAGCCCGCGGACGGACCGCTGGTCGACCTCGTGCTGCGCTGGCTGGCCGGCCAGCTGCTCGTCCCGGCGCCCGTCTCGTCGCGGCGCGCGACGGCCGAGCTGCTGGCCGCGCTCGACCTGGCTGGGGCCGACGGCTAGCGGGGTCGTCAGGGCCGCCGGCTAGGGCTGACAGCTCGGGCACCACCAGGTCGTCCGCTGGTAGGGCGGCGTCCCCTGCTCGGCCTCGCGGATCGGCGTACCACACCGTCGGCACGGTCGTCCGGCACGACCGTAGACCCACGTGTCGTGCCCTCGCCGCACGTCTCCGGTCGTCACCTGAGCAGCCCTGGACCTGTTGGCCAGCAACAGCTTCTGAGCGCGGGCAACCACGCGGCCGAGATCGGGTACGTCGCCGACGGCCCGCCATGGCGACAGCCCGGACAGGAAGAGCACCTCGGCCCGGTAGAGGTTGCCGATACCGGCCAGGTTGCGCTGGTCCAGCAGCGCCTCGCCGATCGGGCGGCCGGGGTCGGTGGTCAGGCGGCGGACCGCCTCGCCCGCGTCGAAGTCGTCGGCGAGCAGGTCCGGGCCGAGGGGGCCCACCACGCGCTCTTCGTCGGCCGTGGGCAGCAGCTCGACGACGGGCAGGCGGTAGCCGACGGCGTCCCACCGATCGGTCCGCAGGACGAGCCGGATCTCGTGCTCGGGGCCGCCGGACCACCTCCTTGCCGGTCCACCGATACCGCCGGGCGCACCGTCGCCCCGGTACAGGTGCCAGGAACCGTCCATCCGGAAGTGCGTGTGCAGCGTCAGGTCCGGCTCGATGCGGAACAGCAGGTGCTTGCCCCGAGCCACGACCGCGAGGACGGTACGGCCAGCGAGGTCGGTCGTGGCTAGCTGGGGCACCCGGAAGTCGGTGTGCCGCAGCACGGAACCGGCCAGGGCCCGATCGAGGTTGTGGGCTGCGAGCCAGACGGTGTCGCCCTCGGGCATCGAGCGACCCTCAGGCGCGCAGCCGCAGCCCGCGCGGCGTCGGATGGAACCCGGCCGCCTCCAGCGCGACACCGAGCGGCGAGCTGAGCACCGACGCCCCGTCGGCGCGCTCGACGGCCAGCTTGCCGAGCTGTCCGGCACGTACCGCGAGCGCCAGCGCGTCGACCGCGGGCTGGACCCTGGCCGGGTCGTCGGAGAAGGACAGCAGGGTGCGGCCTCCGCGCTCGACGTAGACCGCCAGCTCGCCGTCGACGAGCACGACGAGCGCACCGGCCTTCCGACCGGGCCGGTGCCCCTCGGCACCCGGGCGTACCGGCCATGGCAGCGCCGCGCCGTAGGCGTTCGCGGGGTCCGTGGCCGCCAGGACGAGGGCAGGTACCGGCTGGCCGCGGCTCGCAGCCGGTCGACCGCGCCAGGTACGGAGAACTGCGCCGCGCCGAGCCCCTCCACCACGTAGCCCCTCCGGCACCGCCCTGTCTCCTCGAACGCTGAGAGCACCCGGTAGGCCGCGGCGAAGCCGCCGGCGACCCGCTCGGCCACCACCGACCCGCGCGTGACCACGCCGTACCGGTCGAGCAGCGTCTCTGCCAGCGCGGCCGCGCGGCGCGTGGGGTCGGTCTCCGCCTCGGGCAGCAGCGACCATCGCCCGGCCAGGGTCGGTGGCCCGGTGCGCGACGGCATCGGGGCCCGGCCGGGACGTCCGTACCGGGCTCGTGGCGCTGGTCGGCGGGCCCGGTGCGCGCCGCCGCGCGTGCCTGCGAGCAACCCACGGAGCGGACCCACGGTGTCGTTGGTGAGGCGCCCTGCCCAGACCAGCTCCCACAGGGCGAGGGCAAGCACGGAGTCGTCGACCACGCCCTGGTCGCGACCGACGCGGTCAGACAGGCCGCGGAAGAAGAGAGCGGCCCCGTCGGCGAGCCCGGCCAGGACGCTCTCCTGCAGTGCGGACGGGACGAACAGTGGATCGACCGGCAGCGTCAGTGGCGCCGTGTCGGCGAGGTGCAGCGACACCCAGCCGTCTTCGCCGGGGACCGAGCCGGGCCCGGCCCACAGCACCCCGCCC
>DAIPJR010000029.1:0-7075 GCA_036770165.1 Actinomycetes bacterium
GTCGATCTCGCGGGAGCCGTTGGAGCTGCCCGACGATCGAAGCGACGGCGACCGGGTCGGTGCGCGGGCGACCGAGTCGCCGGTGACCGCGGGGTCGCCGGTGGCCGCGGAGGCGGCGGCATGATGTCGCCTCGGGGTCGCTCCAGCCACCGGGGGCGGCCGACCGGCGCGGCGCAGCGCACTAGGCTCTTGGCCCATGGCGGAGTTCATCTACTCGATGTACAAGGCGCGCAAGGCGCACGGCGACAAGCTGATCCTGGACAACGTCACGCTGTCGTTCCTGCCCGGTGCCAAGATCGGCGTGGTCGGCCCCAACGGGGCTGGCAAGTCGAGCGTGCTGCGCATCATGGCTGGTGTGGACATCCCGTCCAACGGCGAGGCGACGCTGTCGCCGGGCTACACGGTCGGGTTCCTCGAGCAGGAGCCGCACCTGGACGAGTCCCGGACCGTCCTCGAGAACGTCGAGGACGGCGTGGCCGAGACCAAGGCACTGCTCGACCGGTTCAACGAGATCTCCGCCGAGCTGGCCGACCCCGACGCCGACTACGACCGGCTGCTGGCCGAGATGGGCAACCTGCAGGAGCAGCTCGACCACCGCCAGGCATGGGACCTCGACTCGCAGCTCGAGCAGGCGATGGACGCCCTCCGCTGCCCGCCGGGCGACGCCGACGTCTCGGTCCTGTCCG
Organism: Actinomycetes bacterium; assembly: GCA_036770165.1. Classification (GTDB taxonomy): domain Bacteria; phylum Actinomycetota; class Actinomycetes; order Prado026; family Prado026; genus JANYIP01. Next base: position 687 of record DAIPJR010000029.1, read on the forward strand.
GTGGCGAGAAGCGGCGGGTCGCCCTCTGCAAGCTGTTGCTGCAGGCTCCGGACCTGCTGCTGCTCGACGATCCGACCAACCACCTCGATGCCGAGTCGGTCCAATGGCTCGAGCAGCACCTGGAGAAGTACCCGGGCACGGTGGTCGCGGTGACCCACGACCGGTACTTCCTGGACAACGTCGCCCAGTGGATCCTCGAGCTCGACCGGGGCCGCGCCTACCCGTACGAGGGCAACTACTCGACCTACCTGGAGACCAAGCAGTCCCGGCTCAAGGTCGAGGGCGCCAAGGACCTCAAGCGGCAGAAGCGCCTGGCCGAGGAGCTCGACTGGGTGCGGTCCAACGCCAAGGGCCGGCAGGCCAAGAGCAAGGCTCGCCTCGCGCGGTACGAGGAGATGGCCACCGAGGCCGAGAAGACCCGCAAGCTGGACTTCGAGGAGATCCAGATCCCACCGGGTCCCCGCCTCGGCAGCCTGGTGGTCGAGGTCGACCAGCTGTCCAAGGGCTACGGCGACCGGCTGCTCATCGACAAGCTGTCCTTCAGCCTGCCTCGCAACGGCATCGTGGGCGTGATCGGTCCCAACGGCGTCGGCAAGACCACGCTGTTCAAGATGCTGATCGGCGAGGAGGAGCCGGACGCCGGGACGATCAAGGTCGGCGAGACGGTCAAGATCTCCTACGTCGACCAGAGCCGAGGCGGCATCGATCCGAAGAAGTCGCTCTGGGAGGTCGTGTCCGACGGGCTCGACTGGATCAAGGTCGGCCAGGTCGAGATGCCGTCGCGGGCCTACGTCAGCGCGTTCGGCTTCAAGGGCCCCGACCAGCAGAAGCCGGCCGGCGTGCTGTCAGGCGGCGAGCGCAACCGGCTCAACCTGGCGCTGACCCTCAAGCAGGGCGGCAACCTGCTGCTGCTCGACGAGCCGACGAACGACCTCGATGTAGAGACCCTCGGCAGCCTGGAGAACGCCCTGCTGGAGTTCCCAGGCTGCGCCGTGGTCGTCTCCCACGACCGGTGGTTCCTCGACCGCGTGACCACGCACATCCTCGCCTACGAAGGCGACTCGCAGTGGTTCTGGTTCGAGGGCAACTACGACTCCTACGAGAAGAACAAGGTGGAGCGGCTCGGCCCCGACGCGGCCCGACCGCACCGCGCGACCTACCGCAAGCTCACCCGCGGCTAGCCGGCCCTCGCGGTGGCGCGATTCACGGCTCATGTGGCGATGCGCTGGTCCGACATGGACGCGTACGGCCACGTCAACAACGTGCAGTTCCTCACGTACGTCGAAGAAGCCCGCGTCGAGATGTTCCAGTCGGTTCCGCTGTCCGGGGTCGACCAGGTCGCCGCAGGGATCCTGGTCGCTGCCAGCGACATCAAGTACCGCCGGCCGCTGCTGCACCGGCACGCGCCCGTACCCATCGACGTGTGGGTCACCAAGATCGGCGCTGCCTACTTCTGCCTCGGCTACGAGGTGTACGACCAAGGTGGCGTCGTCTACGCGACAGCGTCCTCGACGATGGTGCCGTACGACTTCGTCGGCGAACGGCCACGACGGCTCAGCGTCGAGGAGAAGTCCTGGCTGCACGACTTCCTGGAGGAACCGTCGCCGGCCGCGCACCCGTGACTTCCCCGTGACTCCACCGTGACTGGGTTCATCCCCGCTGACGACGAGGAGCGCCGGGGGCTGCGGCACTACCTCACCCGGCTGCTGGCCCTCGACGCCCGCGCGTCGGTCCGCCTGCAGGGCAGCGGGCTCGTCCTCGGCGTCTGGGGCGGCCCGCCGCTGGACGTGGTCACGCTGCGGCCGGTCGCCCTTGCTGCGGCGGTGGCGCCGCTGGACGCCACCGTGTCCGCCACCCGCCTGCTCGAGCGGTTCGACGTCGCCGACGAAGGCGCGCCGCCCCCGGCAGCAGTCGAGGTGCCGGCGTCGGTTCCTGGCCCGACCTGGGCCGGGTTGCTGCCGCCGAGGTCGGGCTGGCAGGCGCTGGCGACGGTGCCCGCCGGCGCGGTCTACGACGCGGTGCGCGTCGGTATCGACGCCTTCGCGCGCCGCGTCGAGCTCGTACCCGTCGACGACCGTTCGCGCGGCCGGCTCGACGCCGCGGCGGCCGAGGTCTGGCATCGGCCGGTCGTGGCCGGAGTCCCGCTGCGTGCGGCGCACGCCGCCGACCTGGTGGGGCTGCTGGGCCGCGAAGGAGACGTCACCGCCTACGCCAGCGGCCCCTGGCTTCGGCTGTCGTGCCCGGGCGGGTCGGTGGCCCTCCGCAGCGGCAGCAGCGGACCGCTCGACCTGTTCAGTCTGTGAACGTGTTGACCATGCTGTGCGCGGCGGCCACCAGGTAGTCCCACAACGGGGTCTCGAGCTCCGGCGGCAGGGCCAGCGCGTCGACCCCGGCTCGCATGTGCAGCAGCCAGCGGTCGCGCGCCTCCGGCGTGACCGCGAAGGGCGCGTGGCGCATCCGCAGGCGCGGGTGGCCGCGCTGGTCGGAGTACGTGTGCGGCCCGCCCCAGTACTGCTCGAGGAACATCAGCAGCCGCTCGTGGGCCGGCCCGAGGTCCTGCTCAGGGTAGAGCGGGCGCAGGACCGGGTCGTCGGCCACGCCGGCGTAGAACACCGTGACCAGCCGCTCGAACGTCGCCCGCCCGCCCATCTGCTCGTACGGGGTACGGGAGTCGGCGGCGGGCTCGGTCACCCGGGCATCGTCTCAGATGCGCGCCGAGCCGCTGGAGCCGCCGCGCTTCACCCGGATGGCAGTACGCGCGCGGGTAGCCCGCCGCCGAATTATCTCGCGTGACCCCTCACTCGCAGGTTTCCCGTCGTGACCTGTTCCGGGTCACAGCGGTAGGCGCCGCAGTCGCGGCGTCCGGAGCCGTCTCGACCGCCGCGTCCCCCCCCGCGGCGGCGAGCGGTCCGGTCCTCACCTCGGACCGGAACCTGCACATGCTCCGGCGGCTGACGTTCGGTCCCTCCCCGGCGGCGGTCGCCGAGATCAACTCCCTCGGGTCGCTGAGATGGTTGGAGGACCAGCTGAACCCGGCGGTCATCGACGACCACGTCTGCGCGGGCTACCTCGCGCGCTACCCGAGGCTGGCGTGGACCATCCAGTCGACGCGCGCGCACCTCAGCAACGGGGCGTGGGACCTGATGGAGGACCTCGGGGAGGCCACCTTGCTGCGGGCGACGTGGAGCCGGCGGCAGCTCTTCGAGGTCATGGTCGAGTTCTGGTCCAACCACCTCAACGTCACGAACCCGAGCAGCGACGTCTGGGACAACCGGCACGACTACGACGCCAACGTCATCCGCAAGTACACCTTCGGCAAGTTCTCGGACATGCTCTGGGCGAGCGCCAACCATCCGGCGATGATGCGCTACCTCAACAACGCCGACTCGACCCCACCGGACTTCAACGAGAACTACGGCCGCGAGCTCCTCGAGCTGCACACCGTCGGCGTCGACGGCGGGTACACCGAGGTCGACATGCGCAACTCGGCGCTGATCATGAGCGGGTACGGCGTGCACGACCCGTGGCCGTCCGACGCGAACACCGGCATCTTCGAGTACATCCCGGACAACCACTACGTCGGCCCGGTCACCGTCATGGGCTTCTCGTCGCCGAACGCGACGGCGGCCGGCGGGTACGCGGTCGGCAAGGCCTACCTCTCGTACCTCGCGACGCACCCGTCTACGGCGAAGCGGATCGCGGACAAGCTGATCACGCGCTTCATCTCGGACGACCCGCGCCCGGCGCTCTCGGCTCGGCTGGCCGCGACCTACCTCGCGCACGGAACGGCCATCGTGCCGGTCCTGCGCCAGCTGTTCACCAGCCGCGAGTTCCAGTACGCGGTGGGGCACAAGGTCCGGCGTCCGCTGGAGGACCTGATCGCGAGCCTTCGTACGCTCGGCATCACGCCGGACCCCGGGACGGGTACGGACGGCATCCAGGCGCTGTGGTGGGAGTCGGACAACCTCGGCCAGCAGCCGATGGCGTGGGCCCTGCCCAACGGCTACCCGGACACGGCGCCGGACTGGCAGTCCACGAACGGCACCCTCGAGCGGTGGAACATCCACATGGCGCTCGCCGGGCAGTGGTGGCCGGTTCAGGCGAGCCCACCGATGCTCCAGGCGCCGCCGCTCGCCTCGTTCCTGCCGTCCCCGCTGCCGGCGAACTACGGCACGTTCGTCGACCTGATGGCCGAGCGGCTGGTCTACCAGAAGCTCGGGCCCGACGCTCGCGCCGCCGTCCTCGCCTTCATGGGACAGGCGGCGACCGACCCGGTCGCCTCGAACGACGCGTACGTCAGCTGGCGTTTCCCGTACCTGATCGCGTTGATCCTCGACTCCGTCTACCACACGATGCGCTGAGGAGCGGGCCACGATGCGACGCGAGACCCCGTCCGACCGACGGCCCGGGAACCAGCCCTGCGGCTGCCCGGGCCACGGCGCCGGCAGTGCCGGCAACGACCTGGCACGGCGCGGCTTCAACCGGCGCGCGTTCCTCAAGCGGTCGGCGGTGGTCGCGGGCGCGACCGCGCTGACCGGCCGCGGGCTCGCCACGCAGCTGGCGTTCGCCTCGACGCCGACGTACACCGGTGACGTCCTGATCGTGCTGTCGTTCCGGGGCGGCTTCGACGGCCTGTCCGTCGTGGTGCCCAGGAACGACCCGGACTTCATCGCCCTGCGGCCCAACATCCGCGTACCCGACTCGTTGATGCTGCCCACCGGCGACGTGCGGTTCGGGCTGCACCCGGCGATGGCGCCGCTGCTGCCGATGTGGACCGCGGGCACGTTCGGCGCGGTGCACGCCGTCGGCCAGGTGAACCCCACGCGATCGCACTTCGAGGCGACGCAGGAGCTGGAGAAGGCGGCTCCCGGCTCGACGCTTCGAACCGGCTGGCTGGACCGCATGCTCGGTGACCGCGGTGCCGGTACCGCGTTCCAGGCCTGCGAGGTCGGCGGCTCCCCGGTGTCACCGGGCTTCGCCGGGCCGGCCCCGGTGCTCGGCATGTACGACATCGACGGCTTCACGCTGTCGGGTTCGGACGGTACCGATCTCGCGCAGTGGGCGGCCGCGCTCACCGGCATCAACGCCGTCGCGCCCACGACCGTCCAGGCCCCGGTCGCCACGACCCTCGGTGCCCTCGCGACGATCCACTCCCTCGGCACCGTCGACGCGTACACCCCGGCGAACGGTGCCGTGTACGACGAGAACAGCGACCTGTCGAAGGCGCTGCGCGACGTCGCGCGGCTGATCAAGGCGAACATCGGGCTGCAGGCGGTGGCCGTCGACTACGACGACTGGGACATGCACGCCGGCCTCGCCGACAAGAGCCTCGACCCGACCACGGGCTGGATGCACGACCAGGTCACCGAGTTCTCGAACGCGCTGGCCACGTTCTTCACCGACCTCGGGCCGACGCTCACCGGGAGCACCAGCCTGATCACGCTGTCGGAGTTCGGCCGCCGGGTCGAGGAGAACGGCTCGTACGGGCTCGACCACGGCCACGGCAACGCGGTGCTGATCCTCGGCGGCGGCATCGTCGGCGGGCAGGTCCACGGCAACTGGTTGGGGCTGTCCGACGCCGTGCTGGACGACGGTGACGTCCCGGCCACGACGGACTACCGCAACCTTCTCGGCGAGCTGCTGCTGAAGCGCTGCGGCGCGACGTCCGTGACGAACGTCTTCCCCGGCCTGTCCTACACGGCCACGGGGATCGCCCACTAGCTGGACGATTCGTTTGATCTAGCGGGTACAACTGTCAAGCTAGCGGGTGACACGATCGATCCATGCCCGCTGAGCTCTTCCCGGTACGCCCGCTGGCCGACGTCGCGGGTGGGTGCCGCAGCATCCTCCCGGCGCACCGGGAGGGGTGGCCGCAGCTGGCGATGGGGGAGTGGGAGCTGCGCGGGTCCCTGGCCGGCCACGGCGACTGCCATCCGCACGACGAGGTCAACTACGTGCTCGAGGGCCTGCTCGTCGTCGACTGCGACGGCGAGCGCGTCGAGGCGGGGCCGGGTGATGTCGTACGCGTCCCCGCGAACCGTCCGGCGTTCTACTCGACGCCCGACTACGCCCGGATGGTCTTCGTGTACGGCCCGAACCCTGACGGCCGGCCCGCCTGGACGTTCACGGACCCGGCCGACCCGAAGCCGGTCTGAGCGGTCACTGCTTGTAAGAGATGCCGGCCTCGTCGAGGGCGTCCTTGATGCGTACCCGCAGCACGCGCGAGACCTCGACCTGCCGGGTCGGCTGGGTGCGCAGCTGAACCCGTACGACGACCGCGTCGGTGGTCACGGACTCGACGGAGCACAGCGGAGGCACGTCGAGGACGTCGACCTCGCAGCGGCGGCGGGCATCGCAGCCTGGGCAGCCTTTACCTGCGCGTAATCTGA
>DAIPJR010000029.1:7085-12212 GCA_036770165.1 Actinomycetes bacterium
GCCACTTCGGGTCGTCGGCCACCCCTTCGGCGGCGCGCCGCAGCAGCGCCTGCACCTCGTCGAGGTCCTCGTTGTGGGCGACGGGCACCTCGACGTTGGCGACGGCCCAGCCCTGCGACTTGTTGCCGATCCTGGCGATCGCGCCGTTGGGGACGTACCAGAGCACGCCGTTCTCGTCGCGCAGCTTGGTCATCCGCAGGCCGATGTCCTCGACGACACCGGTGGCCTGGCCGGTGTCGATGACGTCGCCGACGCCGTACTGGTCCTCGAGGATCATGAACATCCCGGTGAGGAAGTCCTTGATCAGGCTCTGGGCGCCGAAGCCGACGGCGATGCCGACCACCCCGGCGCTCGCGATGATCGGCGTGATGTCGATCCCGATCAGGGCCAGGACGATGATGATCGCGATGCCGAAGATCACTAACGTCGCGACGCTCTTGAGCAGCGCGCCGACGGTACGGGCTCGTGCCGCCGTCCGCTCGGCGATCACCTCCGCGGAGTCGTCCGGGTCGTGCATCGCGCGCGCTCGGGCCAGCCGCCGCGCGAGCGAGTTGTCGGAGAACGTGTGCACGACGCGGTCGATGATGCGGTTGACGAGCCAGCGGCCGATCAGTGCGACCAGGATGGTCAGCGCGACCGCGATCGGGGCAGCCAGCTTCCAGTCGTGGATGCTCGCCGAGAGGTCGTTCATGGGTGCAGCCTAGGGAAGGTCGAGGCCGGTCCAGGCCGCGGTGAACCCCAGCGCGTCGGTCGAGAGCTCGATCGAGCGTGTCACCGCGCGCGCACCATGGCCGACGTCGGCCTCCCGCCGCACGAGTACTGGGCGGGTGGAGGTCGTGGAGTGCTGCAGCGCGGCGCACATCTTCCGGGCGTGCATCGGGTCGACGCGGGTGTCGCCGTCGAACACCGTGAACAGCACCGCCGGGTAGTCGGCCGGCCGCAGCGCCGCGTGGTAGGGCGAGTACGAGAGGAGCCAGCCGAGCTGCTCGGGGTCGTCGGCGCTGCCGTACTCGACGTTCCAGGTGGCACCGAGGCCGAACTTCTCGAAGCGCACCATGTCGAGCAGCGGCGCAGAGCAGACGACGGCGGCGTAGAGGTCGGGTCGCTGCACCAGGGCCGCCCCGACGAGGAGGCCGCCGTTGGAACCGCCGGAGATCCCCAGCTGGGCCGGCGTGGTGTAGCCGGCGTCGACCAGCCACTCGGCCGCCGCGTGGAAGTCGTCGAACACGTTCTGCTTGTGCCCGAGCATCCCGGCGCGGTGCCAGTCCTCGCCCTCCTCGCCGCCGCCGCGGAGGCCGGCGATGACGTAGACGCCGCCGGCCTCGATCCAGGCGAGCACCGTCGCCGAGAAGGCGGGCGTCAGGGGCAGCCCGAACCCGCCGTACCCGTAAAGGATCGTCGGCCGCGGGGCGTCGGGCTCTGCCGCACCGGACATGACGAACATGCGCACGGTCGTGCCGTCCTTCGACTCGTACGCGACCTGCCGGGTGTGGACGGTCGGCACGTCGACGGTGCCGGGCGCGCTCGCCCAGAGGCTGGTCGTGCTCGTCCGTGCGTCGTAGTGCTGCACCGAGGCCGGGGTGGTGTGGTCGGTATAGCCGAACCAGGCCTCGTGACCGCCCTCGGGCCGCTCGACCACGCCACCGATGGAACCAAGGCCCGGCAGCGGTACCTCGCCGACCTTCTCGCCGGTCGCGAGGTCGTGAACGGTCAGCTCTGAGACGGGGTGCCGGGTCCAGGACGCGAGCAGCACCGGCCGGGCGAGCTCGTCGCCGTCGAGGATGGCGAAGCCGTCGAGCACCGCGACGTCGTCCTGCGGGAGAAGCTCGCGCCAGTGCTCGACGGTCGGCGCCATCGGCGTGGTCACGCAGACCCGGCCCCGCGGGGCGTCGAGGTCGGTGAAGACGTACAGCCGTCCGTCCCGACCCACCTCGAGGCCGGTCTGCGCGTCGACGTCGATCTGGACCGGGCGCAGGTCGGGCGTCTCGAGCGGGGCGGCCGTGAGGTCGGCGAGCCAGAGGTCGTTGCGCGGTGCCGTGCCCTCCGACGCCGACACGGTCATCCAGCGGCCGTCGCGGGACACCGAGACGCCGAAGTACTCGGTGGCCTTCCGGCCCTCGCCGAACACGAGCACGTCGGCCGCGGGATCGGTACCGAGGCGGTGCAGCCAGACCCGGCGGTGGAACTGCTCCTCGCCTGCAGGTACCAGCTCGGGGGCGAGCCGGCGCACGTAGTAGTACGCCTCGCCGCCGGGCAGCCAGGCGATCGGGGAGTAGCGGGCCCGGTCGATCGGGCCGTCCAGCTCCTCGCCGGTGACGACGTCCATGACGCGTACGACGGACTCCTCGGTACCGCCCTCGGACACCTGGTAGGCGAGTCGGTCGCCCTCCTTGGACGGCTGCCAGGTGTCGAGCGTGGTGAGGCCGCTGGGGTCGAGGGCCATCGGGTCGATCAGCGTGCGGTCGGTGCCGTCGGGGTCGATGGTGAGCAGGACCGCGTGCTCCTGCTCCGCGGTGCGGCGCATGAGGAACTGCCGCTGGCCGCGCCAGATCGGCGGCGTGATCAGGCCGGCGGCGAGCAGTTCGGAGAGGCGCCCTCTGAGCCGGTCGAGGCCGGGCCAGGTCGCGCGGTGCGCCGCGTATAGCGCGTCTTCCGCGGCTGCCCAGGCCTTCGTCTGCTCGCTGGCCGGGTCCTCCAGCCAGCGGTACGGATCGGCGACGGAGCGCCCGTGCAGGTCCTCGACGAGGTCGAGGCGCTCGGCAGGGACGGCAGGGGCAGAGGGCAGGGTGCGCGTGGATTCAGTCATGGCGCGTTCACCCTAAGCCGGACGGTCTTGCCCTATAGCGCTGGCGCGCGCATGTGTCGGCATCGGACACTGGGGCGTGATGGCGCACACCCTGGTGCTGAACGCCACGTACGAGCCGCTCGGCGTGGTGGTGGACCGGCGCGCCCTCCTGCTGGTCCTGGCGACCAAGGCGACCGCGCTGGAGGTGTCGGGACAGGTGGTCCGCTCCGCCAGCGGGGCCCTCGCGCTCCCGTCGGTGATCCGGCTCAACCGGTTCGTGCGCGTGCCCCATCGGGCCGGCGTCCCGCTCACCCGGCGGGCCGTCTTCGCGCGGGACGGCGGGCGCTGCGCGTACTGCGGGGCGAACGCCGCCAGCATCGACCACGTGGTCCCGCGCAGCCGCGGGGGCCGGCATACCTGGGACAACGTCGTCGCAGCCTGCCACCGGTGCAACCGGATCAAGGCCGACAAGACGCCCGCCGACCTCGGCTGGCGGCTGCGCCAGCCGCCGAGCCAGCCCGTCGGACCGGCCTGGCGGGTACTCGCCAGCGGGAGGCACGACCCGCGGGGGGTGCCGTACCTCCAGGGGCACGGCCTGGGCGACACGGCGCTCCCGCTGGCGGCCGCCCCCTAGGCTCGCTGCAATGACCGACCACGGCCCGACCGGGCCAGGAGCTCCGGCCACGCACCCGCTGCACCGCCGCGTCCGGCTCGCCATCGTCGCGGCGACGGCCGCCGCGCTGGTCGTCTTCGCCATCCCGCTGATGATCGCCATCCGCAGCGCGTACGTGCAGCAGTCGGAGACCGAGCTCGAGCGTGAGGCCGCCCGAGTGCTCGCCGTCGTGCCTGACGCGTCGATCCTGCAGCACAACGTGCTGCCGAACCCGAGCGACCACGACGTGAAGCTCTCGGTCTACAACACCCTTGGCCGGCTCACCGACGGCACCGGGCCGGCGGTGTCGGCCGAGGCACGCGCCACTGCCGTCGACGGGCTGGCCGAGACGGTGCGCGAGGGCGAGTCGCTCGCGGCGTTCCTGCCCGTTCGGTACGACGGGCCGGCGCACGCCGTCGTCCGCGCCTCGTTGCCCAGCACCGTGGTCGCGGATCGGTACCTGCGGGCGTGGGCACTGATGGGGGCCCTAGCGCTGACCGTCCTGCTGCTGGCCTGGTGGGTGTCCGGGCGGTTGTCCCGGCGGCTGTCCGCGCCGCTCGAACGGCTGGCTGCCAGCGCGGAGTCCCTCGGGCAGGGCGGCTTCGCCCTCCGCGTACCCCGCAGCGGCGTCCTCGAGGTCGACGTCGTCGGGGCCGTCCTCGAGGAGTCCGGGCGCCGGCTCGGCGACCGGTTCCAGCGCGAGCGCGCGTTCTCCGCCGATGCGTCCCACCAGCTCCGCACGCCGATCACCGCGCTCCGGATCACCCTCGAGTCGGCGCTTGTCGACCCGGCGGCCACCGTGGACTCGGTGTCCGAGCACGCCCTCGTGCAGGTCGACCGCCTGGAACGCACCGTCGAGGACCTGCTGGACCTCGCGCGCGATCTTCCCGGTCCGGCCGTGCCGGTCGTCGTCGCGCCGGTGGTCGAGGGCCTCATCGAGCGCTACCGGGGAGCGTGCGCCGACAACGGGCGCGAGCTGTATGTCGAGGTGGCGGCCGAGCTCCCGCTCGCCGCGTTCCCCGAAGCGGCCCTGCGGCAGGTGCTGGACGTCCTGGTCGACAACGCGCTCGCGCACGGCCGCGGCCGGATCGGCGTCGTCGCCCGCGCATCCGGCACCGGGGTGGCCGTCGACGTCAACGACGAAGGAACCCTCCCGGAGGGCGATCTCGAGCAGATCTTCCTGCGCCGCTCGACCAGCGCACGGCGGACGGGGATCGGCCTGGCGCTCGCCCGATCGCTCGCGGAGGCCGAGGGAGCCCGTCTGATGGCCACCCGCATGGACGAGGGGACCTCGTTCACCCTGCTCATGGCCGATGCGGAGCCGGCCAAGGCCTGATTGTCGGGGCCGGTGTGCTTAGCATCTGTGCATGGCCGGCCCCGTGATCCTGCTCGTCGAGGACGACGCGGCCATCGCGCTCCCGCTCGGCCGAGCGCTCGAGAGCCAGGGCTACACCGTACGCAGCGCAGCCACGGCGGCCGTGGCCCTCGACCTGGCGCTGGAGCTGCCCTGCCCCGACCTCGTCCTGCTCGACCTCGGGCTGCCGGACCTCGACGGGGTGCAGGTCGCCCGGCACCTGCGCGAGCTGCTCCCGCAGGCGGTGATCGTGATGCTCACCGCGCGAGGGGCCGAGGTCGACGTCGTCGTGGGCCTCGACGCGGGCGCCGACGACTACGTCACCAAGCCGTTCCG
>DAIPJR010000222.1:0-3905 GCA_036770165.1 Actinomycetes bacterium
GCGTCTACGCCGAGGTCGACCCCCGTCGCGGCGGCTCGGACGACGACGTCTTCGTCGCCATCGAGCACGTCGGTGGCGCGCGGTCGCACCTGTGGGCTGGCGCGCTCGCCGGTGCGCCCGGCCCACGCTTTCGGGTGCTGGGCTCGCGGGGGGCTTTCGTCGTCTCCGCCCTGGACGGGCAGGAGGACGAGCTCCGCTCGACCGGGCGGCTGCCGGCCGGCGGGCTGGTCCCGCCGCCGGACCGGTTCGGACGGCTCGTCCGCGGCGACCTGTCCGACCCGGTGCCCTCGGAGCCTGGTCGCTGGGACCTGTTCTCCCCGGCGTTCGCGGCGGCGGTCAGCGGCGCGGGCGTCGTCCCCGTCGACCCTGCCGATGCCGTTCGCACGCTGGAGCTGATCGAGGCCGCCCGAGTCTCGTCCGAGACGCACCGGGTCGTCGAGCTCTGAGGTCGTCGAGCTCTGAGGGCGTCGCTCTGAGGGCGTGGGCGGCCTACGCGAAGAAGGTACGGACCGTACCGCCGGGGGTGAGAGCGGAGTCCCCGCCGTAGCGCACGCTCACCGCGTACGACCGGCCGAGGGGCAAGGCGACGTCGATGAAGGTGTGCCCCTGCGCATCGAGGCGCGCGACGTATCCGCGCCCGGCGACGATGATGCTCACGACGCCTACGGCCTGTGGGCCGGGCTTCGGTCCTTGCACGCTGACGGCCAGCCGGAACCGTCCCGGGTGGTTGGCCTTCGGCTTCACCACGAGGCTCACCGCGGTCGATGCCGTGGCCGCCGTGACCGTGAGCGAGCCGGACGTGCTCGGAGCAGCTGTGTCGTCGCCGTTGTACCGCGCGACGATGGCGTTGGCGCCAGCAGGGAGCGCGGTGCTGAGGAAGGCCGTCGCTGAGCCGTGCCCCGGCACGAGCACCGTCGTGGCGAGCACCTTCTTGCCGTCGACGAACGAGACGTTGCCGGTCGGCGTGACCGAACCGTGCACGGGTACGACCACGGCCTTGAAGACGACGTGCGTCCCGGCGAGGGTGGCGACCGCCGGGCCGGCGAGCAGCGTGCGGGTGGGAGCGAGGGCGGTTGCGGTAGCCGTGGGCCCGGTCGGCGTGCTCGTCGCAGCGGGCGAGGTGGCGCTCGCCGACGGGCTCGTGCTGTCCGGGGCGAAGGACTCGTGCGCCAGAACTGACGACTGCGAGCAAGCGGTCAGGCTGATCGCGGCGAGGGCCACGGTCGTCGCCAGCAGAGCGGTCCGCCTGGGCGACAGCGACGCCTGTGAACGAGCCATGTCAGCCCCCCTTCCGCTGGTCGAAGTAGGTGTTCGTCACCATCGCGTGGAACGCCTGCAACGGACCCGTGGTGCCCTCCAGCCGGAAGTTGCGGTCGACGCCGTTCTCGACGCGGTCGGCGTCGAAGTAGACCATCGCCTTGATCTGCGAGTTCCCGCGAGCGTACGCCGCGGCTGCGCTGATCCACTGGGCCTTGTCCGGATTGCTGCTCTCCGAGCCGTACTCCGCGATGACGATCGGCTTGGCGTGCGCGGCCGCCCACGTCATGAACTCGGCCGAGACCGAGGCGAAGCTGGCGTCGGTCGGGCCCGGGTAGACGTCGGTGCACAGCCAGTCGACCTGGTCGTCTCCCGGGTAGTACGACGGGCCGTTCGTCGCAGAGAAGTTCGTCGCGAGGGGGCACCAGACCCAGCCGACGTTGGTCGCGCCGACCGCGGTGAAGATCGTCCGGATGTGCTTCCATGCAGCGATGTAGTCGGCGGCGCTGCCGATGGACTTCTGCAGGTTGGGCCGGTTCATCTCCCACCGCCAGCGCAGCAGCACCGGCTCTGCCAGCCGCTTGATCGCCGACGCTCGGGCGGTGATGACCGCGTCCTGGGACCCGGACAGGATGCTGCGGATGTCGTTGCCGTTCCACGAGATCAGCAGGATCTTGCCCTGCTGGACGAACTGGAAGTCCGAGGCGCTCGGGAAGTCGTCGGCCCACTGGTGGTAGACGTTGACCACGTCGAGCGGGCGGCCGATCGCGGCCTCGAGCCGCCCGACGGCGTCGATCCGACCCTGCTGGCTCTCGGTCGTCGGCTTCACCCAGGCACCCACCCACGCCCCCGTTGCGGGAGGCTGCGGCCCTTGGGCGGCCAGCGCGGTCGCGCTGCTCGTGGTCGGACCGGGCCCGGTGCCCGTCGCGGAGCCGGACCCGGTGGGGCCGGGGGTGGAGGCCGACGAGCAGCCACCGAGGAAGAGGAGCGCCGCCGACGTAGCAGCGACGAGGAGGGTCGGCCCCGTCCTCGTCCGGCAGCCGCGCCTCGACGTCACGTGCGGTGAACGCCGACCGGACCGTCGCGGTTCCCGTCGCGAGGTCAACCGTTCGGACAAACCTCGCCCGGTCAGGAGAGCGCCCCGGCCGTCAGCCGCGTCTCGACGACGGAGCCGTCGGCCGCGCGCTCGACCCGGTAGGCGGCCGGCCCCTGCGGCTCGGCAGCCGCTTGCGGGTCGTCGGCGATGACCTCCACCGGGTCGATCCCCTCGTACAGGACGCCGATCCCGTCGTCGGTGGCGTACGAGAGCGGCAGCTCCTGCGCGGCGACGAGCCGGTGCAGCAGCGGACGGCGCTGCTCCTCGCTGTCGTAGTGGACGCCGTTGCCGTAGGGCAGCAGCCCGAGACCGCCGGTCTGCAGCTGGAGCTCGGGCCCGTACGAGTCGGTCGGTCCGCCGACGTGCCAGCAGATCGAGCCCGCGCTGACCCCGCCCAGCACGATGCCGGCCTCCCACGCCTCTCGGAAGATCGTGTCGAGACCATGGACCCGCCACACGGCCCGCAGGTTGGCGACCGAGCCACCGCCGACCCAGACGACGTCCTGCTGCAGCAGGAGCTCGCGCGGGTCCGAGGTCGGTTGGGTGAACAGCGACAAGTGGGTGAGGTCGACCGACCAGCCGCGGAACGCGCCGTACATCCGCGCGAGGTACTGGGGGTCGTCCCCGCTCGCCGTGAGCACGAAGGCGAGTCGAGGACGGTCCTTGCCGGAGAGGCGCAACGCGGCGGCCACGAGTCCAGCCGGCTCGAGCACACCCCACCTCGGTGTCGGGCGGAAGCCGCCGCTGGTGGCGAGGATCCGCGGCTTTGGTGGGGTCATGGGCCACGAACCTACCCGGCGGGACGGGCGGAGGCGCCTGGCCTGTGGACGGCGGTCCGCACCGGCCGGGGGGCCTGTGGACAGCGCCAGCGGGACGTCGCCTGAGTAGCCCAGAGTGATCACGTGCGAAACCTTCCGAAGCGATCCTCGTCCGCACCGGGACCCCGTGCCCCGGCTCTGCCCGGGCTGACGCTGTGCCGGCCGTTGACGGACGGGCGACCTGGCCCGCCCTGGCGGGCCAAGGACCTGCGGACCGGATACGACGTGGTGGTCCGACCCGTGCCGCCGGGTGTCGAACCCGGCGAGCTGGCGACCCGGCTGGCCGCCGTGCCCGAGCACCCGCACCTGCTGCGGCCGACACTGGTCGCCGACGCTCCCGACGGCCCCGTGCTGGTCACCCGGTTCGCGGCGAAGGGCAGCCTCGCCGACCTGCTCGCACGGCGGGGAGCGCTCGGAGCTGCCGAGTGCTCGTCGCTGGGGAAGGCTGTCGGGCGCGCGCTCGCCGCGCTGCATGCTGCGGGCGTCGTCCACGGCGCGGTCGACGCCTCAGCGGTGCTCGTCGACGCCGATGCCCGGCCGTTCCTGGACGTCACGCCCATGCTGGCCGTTCCGGTTCGCGGCACGGATGCCCCGGATGCCCAGCAGGTCCACCCGGGATCCGCGGACGTGGCCGCGCTCGCCGGGTTGCTCCGTGACTCGTCGCAGCATCCCCTTCCGGTGGCGACGGCCGAGCTGCTCGACGCCGCGGCGGCCCCCGGCGCGGACCTGCCAGC
>DAIPJR010000030.1:0-12166 GCA_036770165.1 Actinomycetes bacterium
GCTCGGTGCGTACCGGTACCCGCAGGCCCAGATCACCGAAGCCTTCGGCGCCCTCGTGGTGCCCGACCCGGACCGGCGTGGCGTGCTGGAACGGTTCCACGCGGCGGCGGGCGTGCGCACGCGGCACCTTGCCCTGCCGTTGGCGGACTACCCCGACCTCGACGGCTTCACCGCCTCGAACGATGCGTTCCTCCGCATCGGCGTCGAGCTGGGGGAGCGGGCGGTCCGAGAGGCGCTGGCCATGGCCAGGCTCGTGCCCGCCGACATCGACGTGATCATGTCCGTGACCGTGACGGGCGTGGGTGCGCCCAGCCTGGACGCCCGACTGGTCCCGGTGCTCGGCCTGCGGGACGACGTGCGCCGGATGCCGATCTTCGGCCTCGGCTGTGTCGCGGGAGCGGCCGGGATCGCGCGGCTGCACGACTACCTGGTCGGCCACCCGGACGACGTGGCCGTGCTGCTGTCCGTGGAGCTGTGCTCGCTGACGGTCCAGCGTGACGACCCGTCGACGCCCAACCTCGTCGCGTCGGGGCTGTTCGGCGACGGTGCGGCTGCGGTCGTCCTCGTGGGGGAGCGGCGGGCCGAGGCGATGGGACTGCCCGGGCCGACCGTGATCGCCACGCGGTCGCGGTTCTACGCCGATACCGAGCGCGTCATGGGCTGGGACATCGGCGGCAGCGGCTTCCGTATCGTCCTGGCGGCCAGCGTCGCCGACGTCGTCGAGGCCCACCTCGGGCAGGACGTCAAGGAGTTCCTCACCGACCAGGGGCTGGACCGCACCGACGTCGTGCACTGGGTGGCCCATCCCGGCGGGCCCAAGGTGCTCGAGGCGATGCAACGTGCGCTGCACCTGCCCGACGGCGCGCTCGACGTCACGTGGGCCTCCCTGCGCGACGTCGGCAACCTCTCGTCTGCGTCGGTGCTGCACGTCCTGAGGGACACGATGGCGGCTCGTCCTTCGGGTACGGGGGAGCCGGCCCTGCTGCTGGCGATGGGCCCTGGCTTCTGTGCCGAGCTCGTCCTGCTCGCGTGGTGAACGACGTGGGGACGCGGACGTGACGTCGACCGGCTGGTACGCCGTGCTGCTCGTTGCCGTCGCGGCCGAGCGGATGGCCGAGCTGCGACTGTCGCTCCGCCACGCCCGCTGGGCGACTGATCGAGGGGGAGTGGAGACAGGGCGGCGGCACTACCCCTGGATGGTGCTGCTGCACACCGGGCTGCTCCTCGGGTGCCTGCTCGAGGTCCTGGTCGCGCATCGGCGGTTCATCCCTGGACTGGGCTGGCCGATGCTGGTCCTCGTGCTGCTGGCGCAAGGGCTGCGCTGGTGGTGCATCGCGACGCTGCGGGAGCAGTGGAACACCCGGGTGATCGTCGTGCCCGGCCTGGCTCTCGTCGCCGCCGGGCCATACCGCTTCCTTCGGCACCCCAACTACCTGGCTGTCGTGGTCGAGGGTGTCGCGCTCCCGCTGGTGCACACGGCGTGGGTCACCGCCGTCGCCTTCAGCGTGCTCGACGCGTGGCTGCTGACCGTACGGATCCGCTGCGAGGAGCGCGCCCTGGCCGGTCTGACGGTCGCACCGGCATGACGACCGGGCACGACGTCGACGTGCTGGTCGCCGGCGGTGGCCCGGTCGGGCTCGCGACCGCTGTGCTGGCCAGCCGCGCCGGGTTGTCGACCCTCGTCGTCGAGCGCAGGCACGGGCCGGTCGACAAGGCCTGCGGCGAGGGGCTGATGCCGGGCGCGCTCGCGGCGGTGCGTGACGTCGGCGCCGACCCGAAGGGCAGGGACTTCTTCGGTATCCGCTACGTCTCTGCAGGCGGCGAGCAGAGCGCCGAGGCGCGGTTCGCGGCGGGGCCAGGCCGTGGCGTGCGGCGCACCGAGCTGAGCCGCTGCCTCGCCGACGCGGCTGACGCGGCCGGCGTGAAGCGGGTCGAGGGGACCCTCGACGACGTGCGGCAGGAGGTGGGTGCGGTAAGGGCCGGAGGCTTTCGGGCGAGGTGGCTGGTCGCCGCCGATGGCCTGCACTCGACCGTCCGGGGTGAGCTCGGGCTGGGCGGGAAGCCGTCCCGGCGACCGAGGTACGGGTTGCGGCAGCACTTCTGCGTCGAGCCCTGGGCCGACCTCGTCGAGGTGCACTGGGCCGCGCAGGCCGAGGCGTACGTGACACCCGTGGGCGACGGTCTGGTCGGCGTCGCCGTGCTGACCGGCGTGCGCGGCCGGTCGTACGACGCGTGGCTGGCCGAGTTCCCCGCGCTGCGCGAGCGGCTGTCCGGGGCGGACCCCGCTTCCGAGGTGCTCGGCGCCGGACCGTTGGAGCAGAACGTGCAGCGGCGGGTCGCGGGGCGGGTGCTCCTGGTCGGTGACGCAGCCGGCTACGTGGACGCCCTGACCGGCGAGGGCATCGCCGTCGGGCTGGCGGAGGCCAGGGTGCTCGTCGACTGCCTCGCCCGTGGCCGGCCGGACGAGTACGAGCGGGCCTGGCGGTCGGTCTCGCGTCGATACCGGCTGCTCACCCGGGCTGTCCTGGTGGCTGCCCAGCACGAACGGTTGCGGCGAGCCGTCGTCCCCGCTGCGGCCCGCCTCCCGATGGTGTTCCGGGCCGCGGTGGACGCGCTCGCCTGAGCTCGACCCCGGTGGCCGCTACGTGCGGCCGTCGGTCTCCTGCGCCTCGAACAGCGACGGCTGCTGGGTCATCCAGTCGGCGTGCATGACCGGGAAACCGGCTTCCCGCAACGTGCGCACCACCAGCCCGTCGTCGTCGACCATGACCGCGACCGCCCGCCGTGCCGACAGCTGGCGCAAGGTCGAGAGCTTGGTCATCCGGGCCGGCCGGTGGTCGTTCTCGCGACGCATGTAGAGGGAACCCGGAGGCAGCTCGTGCCGGGCCAGCCACGCGAGCGTGTCCGCCCGGCAGCGCTCTGGCCGGCCGGTCAGCCAGACGATCTCGTGGCCCGACTCGACGAGCTGGTCGACGACGGCGCGACCCTCGGGCAGCACCGGGTCCTCGGGAGCAGCGGCGAAGAACCGGTTCCAGTCCTTGGGTCTGCGCTCGACGAAGGTCAGCCGGTGACGTACGTCCGCGACGACCCCGTCGATGTCCACGACGGCGTACGGAGGCGGGTCGGTCACGCTGGTCACCGTACCGGCCCCTAGGGTCGGGGCATGAGCGACCACTTGACCGACGACGGCGCCGCGCCGGGATCCGACACTGAGCTGACTGCCAGGCTCCAGGCCGCCGCGCCGTTCGTGGCGACGCTAGGCATCCAGGTGCTCGAGCAGGACTCCGAGCACGTCCTGCTGCGTCTTCCGGACCTGCCGCTGGCGCGCAACCACATGGGCGGCCCGCACGCGGGCGCCATCTTCACGCTCGGGGAGACGGCAGCGGCCACGTTGATGACGCAGAACTTCTCCCGCTGGTTCGACCGCATGGTGCCCCTCGCCGTCACGGCTGGGATCAGCTGGAGCAAGCTCGCGCAGAGCGCGGTCACCGCCGAGGCGCGCATGCTGCGTCCGGTAGCCGAGGTGGAGGCCGAGCTCGTGGCCGGGACCCGTCCCGAATGGGACAACCACATCGTCTTCCGTCGCGAGCAGGACGGCGACGTGTGCGGCGAGATGCACGTCACCCTGACGCTGGTGACCCGCCGGGACTAAGGTCCGATCATGGCCGGGTGCGCTGATGGGTGACGAGGTCGCTGCCCGCGTCTTCACGCGCGAGGACCGGCAGCGCTACCGGGAGAAGGTGCACCGCTGCCTCGATGTCCTGGCGCGGATGCTGTCAGACCAGATGTTCGACTTCGACCACCCGATGACCGGGATGGAGATCGAGCTCAACCTCGTCGACGACGTCGGTGACCCGTCGATGCGGAGCACCGAGATCCTCGCCCTCATCGACGACCCCGCGTTCCAGACCGAGCTCGGCCGGTTCAACCTGGAGATCAACGTACGGCCGACGGCCCTCGCCGGTGACGCGCTCGTCGAGCTGGAGAGCGACGTGCGCTCGCAGCTGAATGCGGCCCAGGCCAAGGCCTCGGCGGCGCAGGCCGGGCTGGTGATGATCGGCATCCTGCCGACCCTGCTGCGGGAGCACGTGACGCACGAGGCGATCACGGAGTACCCGCGCTACTCGTTGCTCGACGAGCAGATCCTGATGGCGCGCGGCGAGGACCTGCACATCGCGATCAGCGGGGTCGAGGACCTCGAGACGTATGCCGACACCATCGCGCCCGAGGCGGCGTGCACGAGTCTCCAGCTGCACCTGCAGGTGGGGCCGGACACGTTTGCGAACAGCTGGAACGCCGCGCAGTGCCTTGCCGGGGTGCAGGTTGCGCTCGGTGCGAACTCCCCGTACTTCCTCGGGCGCGAGCTGTGGCGCGAGAGCCGGATCGCGGTGTTCACCCAGGCGACCGATACCCGTTCCGTCGAGCTGAAGGCACAGGGTGTCCGGCCGCGGGTGTGGTTCGGGGAACGGTTCGTCACCAACGTCTTCGACCTCTTCGAGGAGAACCTGCGCTACTTCCCGGCGTTGCTCCCGGTGGTCGAGGACGAGGACCCGGTCGCGGTGTTCGAGGCGGGCGGGACGCCTGCCCTGCAGGAGCTGCGGCTGCACAACGGCACGGTGTACCGCTGGAACCGGCCGGTCTACGCAGTCGTCGACGGTCGACCGCACCTGCGGGTCGAGAACCGGGTGCTCCCGGCGGGCCCCAGCGTCGTCGACGTCATGGCCAACGCGGCGTTCTACTACGGCGTGGTGCGCACGCTGTCCGAGGGCGAACGGCCGGTGTGGACGCAGATGTCGTTCCAGGCGGCGTCGGACAACTTCACGGCGGGCGCCACCCGGGGGATCGACGCGCAGGTGTTCTGGCCCGGGTCCGGCGAGGTACCGGTCACCGAGCTGGTCCTTCGGCGGTTCCTGCCGATGGCTCACGAGGGTCTCGACCGTTGGGGCGTCACGCCGGCAGTGCGCGACCGGCTGCTCGGTGTCATCGAGCAGCGTTGCAAGACCGGGCGCAACGGTGCGGTGTGGCAGACCGACACGGTCCATCGGCGCGAGGCCGCGGGGGAGTCGCGGCTGGAGGCGCTCCGGCACATGACGCACTCGTACGCGGAGCTCATGCACGCCAACGAGCCGGTGCACACCTGGCCGGAGGGCTGACCGGATGCGGTTTCGCACCACGCTGCTCCTGGCCGGCAAGACGGCGACCGGCTTCGAGGTGCCGCCGTCGGTGGTCGAGGCGCTCGGCGCCGGGAAGCGGCCGCCCGTCACCGTCGCCATCGGTGGCTACACCTACCGGTCGACGGTCGCCGTCATGGGCGGGGTCTTCATGGTCGGCGTGAGCGCGGCCAACCGCGCGGGCGCGGGGGTCGCCGCGGGCGACGAGGTCGACGTCGACCTCGAGCTCGACACGGCACCACGGGAGATCGCCGTACCCGACGACTTCGCCGCAGCCCTCGACGCGGTTCCTGCGGCGAGACAGTTCTTCGACGGGCTGTCGTACAGCGCGAAGTCCGGGTTCGTGCAGTCGATCGAGGCGGCCAAGACCGTCGAGACCCGCCAGCGCCGGATCGACAAGTCGGTGAGCAGCCTGCGCGAAGGCCGGCGGACGTAGCCCGCGTCAGCCGATCGTCGTACGGCGCCGGATCGCCGGACCCAGCAGCAGGTAGCCGCCCGCAGCGATCAGCCCCGCGACGAAGCAGCCGGCCCAGAGCACGTCCGGCCCGAGGAACTGGTAGGTCGACGTGCCGATCGCCGGAGCGAGCAGCGAGGCGATGCCGAACGACGTGCCCCATACCGCGGAGTAGCGCCCGCGGGCGTCGACCGGCGCGATGTCGGCGATGATCGCGGCGACCAGCCCGGCGCCGGCGATCTCGCCCAGGGTCCAGACAGCCACGGTGCCGGCGAACTGCAGAAGTGTGCTGGCCCACGCAGTGAGGCCGAACCCGAGGCCGATCAGCGCGGAGCCGGCGGCGAGCACCCGCACCGGGTCGAACCGCTGGACCAAGCGGACCGCGAGCGGTTGGAGGACGACGATCAGCACCCCGTTCAACGCGGTCACCAGACCGTATGCACTCGTGGGGAGGCCGTGCCCGACGACGGCCAGCGGCAAGGTGTTGGCCACCTGCATGTACACCGTCGCGGTAAGCACGGTCAGCCCCACGAGCGCGAGCATCAGCCGGTCGCGGAGCGCCGTGCTGTAGCCGGACGGACTGCTGTCGGCAGCCAGCGGTGGGCGCGGGGGATCTGCACCGATGCCCCACCAGATGATGACTGCGAAGACGAGGCTCGTGCCCGCGTCGATCAGGAACAGCAAGGTGTAGCCGCGTTCGGCGAGGAACCCGGCGGCTACGGACGCGATCGAGAAGCCGAGGTTGACCGCCCAGAAGATCAGGCCGAACGCGCGGCGACGTTGGACCGGGCCGACGAGGTCGGTGATCAGCGCTGCGCTCGCCGGCCGGTAGAGATCGGAGGCGAGACCGCCGACGAGGGCGGCCGCGCAGATCAGCCCGAATCCGCGCGCGGCGCCGAGAGCGAGGTAGGCGAGGGCGCAGAACACCATCCCGCCGGCCAGCGTCGGTCGCCGCCCGACGTGGTCGGACAGCCAACCGCCCAGGAGCTGCGAGAGTGCGGCTCCGGCACCGAAACAGGTGAGCGCGACCCCGGCATGTGCGGGGGAGAAGCCGCGCTGCGTCGTGAGGTAGAGGACGAGGAACGGCTCGACGAACTGGCCGAGACGGTTGACGAGGGTGCCGCTCCAGAGGAACCAGAACGCCCGTGGCAGCGCCGTCAGCCGCTGCCGCACGTCTTCCTCCGAGGCCACCAGCCCAGCCAACCAGACGTGGCCGACAGCAAGGTCGTGACTCCGGAGCGTGACCGCATTGCTCCGGGCCGGTCGATCCGCCGTACTCTGCGCTGTCGGACCGCCCGCGCGTGATGTATTGGTCCGGCCTCGACCAGCTGCGGAGGGGTCTGCCGGTCAAGGTGCGCGCGGGAGCAGCGATGGTCGACGTCCCGGCAGGCAGCAACCAGCGGTAGCCGCCTGTCGTGGGCGTCGGGCAGACTAGCGGCCATGGAGCCCGAGTCGATCGAACAGGCCTACGTACCGCTCGTCCGCGAGCTGCGCGACGGGGACTTCGAGCGGCCGCTCGACGACGGGTGGGCGGCCGAGCACGTCGCGGCCCACGTCGCCATGAACAACGACCACTTCACCGGCGCCGTCCGCGACCTCCTGGCCGGCGGCAGCGCGGCCTACGACAACGAGCAGGCGGTCGACCTGCGCGAGCTCACTGCGTACGCCGACAAGTTCGCCAACCTGGGCGACCAGGCCGACGACGTGGCCCGGTCGGCGACCGAGCTCGCCCTGGCGTACGGCGACCTGCTGGCGGCCGAGGCCGACACGGACATCCCGATCGTGATCCACCACGAGGGACGCATCGTCCGAGACGGTCCGGGGTCGCTCGCCGAGCTCATCGAGGGCAACGCGACCTACCACCTGTCCATGCACCTGGACCAGCTGCTCGCCCTGCGCCCTTCCCGCTGAACCCGCGCGTCGGCTGAACCGCCCAGGTTGGCTGAAACCGGGCGTGACTGGCTCTCAGGCCGGCCAACTGGGCCCGGTTTCAAGCAAGGGCGAGCGCGCAGAACTTCGCGGCAACTGCTCGCACGTGAAGATCCTTCCCCGCTGTACCATCAGTGGGGCTCGACGGTAGTGATCAACAGGGGGTGCGGTCAAGCGAGGGAGGGGCGACGCCATACTGCGTTCCACAGACGCCGCCGACGGGCTTCCGTCGGGCATCTGCAGTCATGTCTCGGAAGGTCAGGTATCGCAAATCATGACCAACTGGGGGAGGGGTCAAGCGAGGGGGAGGTCCTGACCTCGCTCGGCTTCCAGGCGCGGGCCGAAGATGCGTCGGTCGGCGTCAGCGATGGCGACGTCGTTGATGCTGGCCTCGCGCCGACGCATGTAGCCGTCGGGGGAGAACTCCCAGTTCTCGTTCCCGTAGCTGCGCCACCACTGGCCGGCGTCGTCGTGCCACTCGTACTGGAAGCGGACCGCGATCCGGTCGTCGGTGAACGCCCAGAGGCTCTTGCGCAGCGCGTAGTCGTGCTCGCGCTCCCACTTGCGGGTCAGAAAGGCGACGATCTGGTCGTGCCCGCTGACGAACTCGGAGCGGTTCCGCCACTGGGAGTCCGGCGTGTACGCACCGGCGACGCGCTCCGGGTCCTTGGTGTTCCACGCGTCCTCGGCGGCCTGCACCTTCTGCCGTGCCGACGCGGCATCGAAGGGCGGTACGGGATAGCGCGGGACCACATCAGCCACGGCGCGCAACGTACCACCGGGCCTCTCACGTCGATCCGGGTGAAGGATTTCAGCGTATTGACATAATGTAACTTATCGGCACTACGCAGGAACGAGGGGCGACCCACGTCGACGGGCTGGAACCGGGCCTGCTTGGCCAGCCGGCCGGCCAACGGGGCCCGCTGCGAACAAGGCGCAGGTCGGCGCGCGCGCCACCCGGCCTGAACCGCCAAGGACGAGCAGAGTGAGCGGTGTGATCGCTCCGAGGCACCCCTTCCTGGAGCACGACGGCCCGGTGGCGGTTGTGCACCGTGGCGGCGCCGCCGAGGCCCACGAGAACTCGATGGCGGCCTTCCAGCGCGCCGTGGACCTCGGCTACCGGTACGCGGAGACCGACGTGCGGGCCACGTCGGACGGTGTCCTGCTGGCGTTCCACGACGCCACGCTCGACCGGGTCACGGACGGCACGGGGCGCATCGCGGACCTGCCGTACGCGCAGGTGCAGGGCGCCAGGGTCGGCGGCGTGGCACCGATCCCGCTGCTCGAGGACCTGCTCGGGTCGTTCCCATCCGTACGGTTCAACCTCGACGCCAAGCACCCCGCCACGCTCCGGCCGCTGGTGGACGTGCTGACTCGCGCGAACGCGCTGGACCGGGTGTGCGTCGCCTCGTTCAGCGATCGGCGCCTGCGCTGGCTGCGGTCGGCGCTGGGTCCGAGGCTCTGCACCGGGCTCGGGCCACGCGAGATCGCCGCGGTCCGCCTGGCGTCGATGCCCGGCCCGCTGGGCCGCACGCTCGCGGCGCGAGCCGGCCGGCTGCCAGCGACGGCCCTGTGTGCCCAGGTGCCTACGGGACCCGGCCTGCTCCCCCTCGTCGACCAGCGTTTTGTCGACACGGCGCACCGGCTCGGGCTGGTGGTCCACGTGTGGACGGTCGACGATGCCGCCACGATGGACCGCCTCCTCGACCTCGGGGTGGACGGCCTCATGACAGACCGTCCAGAGGTGCTCCGGGACGTGCTCGTCGCCCGGGGCCAGTGGCAGTGAACCAATCGGCCCTTTCGAGCGTCTGTGTAGGTGTAGGCGGACGTGCTGCGGGGAATCCTGACGAGGACTCGTTCGTTGTTGATGACGAGAGTGCAGCTTGACCTGAAGGGTGGACCATCATGGCGGAGTCGCTGCGCGGGAGCCGAATGGGCACCGTGAGCTACGAGAACGAGGGCGGCGTCGAGTTCGCGCCGCGCCAGCTGATCCCCTTCGACTGCCCGAACGGGCACGCGTTCGCGGTGCCCTTCTCGGTCGAGGCCGAGCTCCCCGCGACCTGGGAGTGCCGGGTCTGCGGAAGCACCGCCTTCCGCCGCGACGGCTCCCCGGCCGAGTCCAAGACCGGCCGCAAGGTGCGCACCCCGTGGGACATGCTGCTCGAGCGGCGCACGATCGACGACCTCGAGGTGCTGCTCAAGGAGCGTCTGGCGCTGCTGCGGACCAAGGGTGGCCCGGCGCAGGCCCTGCACCCCGACCACCGCAAGACCGCGTGACCCGCCGGCTGACCCGCACACCGGTTCTGGCCGGCCGCTAGGAGCCCAGCTGCTCCGGCGGTTCGTCCTCCCGTACGACGTCTCCCCTGACGATCCGGTCTGACGACTCCGACCGCGTCCAGATGCGTACGCCGCCCGGCCCCGACACCGACGTGAACCGGCGCACGAACCAGGCCGCCGTCACCGCCTGCAGGCCGGCGCGCACGGGTGGGGCCAGCAGCAGCAGGCCCACGGCGTCGCTGATGAATCCGGGCAGGAAGATCAGCAGGCCGGCCAGGAACAGCAGCGCGGCGTGGGCCGCCGCGCGACCGTCGGGTCCTTGCCCGGTGACGACCGCACCGTCCGGCAGGGCGACCCGTCCGCGCAGAGCGCGCCACCAGGACGCGCCGGCGCGACGCATCACGTAGCTCCCCAGGAACGCCGCAGCCACGAGAGCCAGCATCGTCCAGCCGAACCCGATGACGTGGGCCACCTGGACGATCACGAAGATCTCGACCGCAGGGAAGACGATCAGCAGGAAGAACAGCAGCAGTGGCATGACCCTCAGCCCCTTCGCGGCCGCAGCTGGTCGGCCCGGCTGGCGATCCCCCAGCTGGTGACGCGCCAGAGCGCCTCGGTGACGATGCTGCCACTCATCTTGCTCGTGCCGTGCACGCGCTCGACGAAGGTGATCGGCACCTCCACCACCCGGAAGCCGCGGCGCACGGCCTGCCACGCGAGATCGACCTGGAAGCAGTAGCCCTGCGAGGCGACCGACTCGAGGTCGAGCCCGAGGAGGGTGCCGCGCCGGAACGCCCGGTAGCCGCCGGTGATGTCGCGGATGGGCACGCCCAGCACGAGGCGTGCGTATGTGTTCCCGCCGCGGGAGAGCAGCAGCCGTTGCTTCGGCCAGTTGACCACAGCTCCCCCGGGTACCCAGCGCGAGCCGAGCACGAGGTCGGCGCCCTCAAGCGCGTCGAGCATGCGCGGGAGGTCCTCCGGGCGGTGCGACCCGTCGGCGTCCATCTCGACGACGACACCGAAGTCGCGCTCGAGGGCCCACGCGAACCCGGCGAGGTAGGCGGCCCCGAGCCCCTTCTTCCCGGAGCGGTGCAGGACGTGCACCCGGTCGTCGGTGGCCGCGAGGTCGTCGGCCAGCGCGCCCGTGCCGTCCGGGCTGTTGTCGTCTGCCACCAGCACCTGTGCGTCGGGTACCGCGGCGCGCACGCGAGCCACGATGTCCTCGACGTTCTCGGCCTCGTTGTAGGTCGGGATCACCACGAGGACCGTCCCGAGGGGCGGCCGCCCGGCCGGGACGTCAGGCTGGCTGGAGGGTGCTGGCATCGCTGGACGGGTTCCTCTCGCGTCGCCGGCGGGTGTTCGCCAGGGCGACGGCGCCGACCCCAAGGATACCGAGAACCCATTCCGGCCAGGCACCGACGCGGGTCGCGAGCGTCTCTCCCGTACGCAGGGTCACCGGTCCGTCGTAGACCCAGCGCTCGAACTCGGCCGAGCTGGCCACCAGCCGCCCGTCGGGGGCGATCACCGCGCTGAACCCGCTGGTGGCGGCCACGAGCACGGTCCGCCCGGTCTCGATGGCCCGCAGCCGGGACATGGCCAGCTGCTGGTCGGGCTGGCCGCTGTGCCCGTACGTGGCGTTGTTGGTCTGAACGACCAGAAGCTGAGGGTCGCCGGCCGTGACGTCGCGGACGATGCCGTCGTAGGCGACCTCGAAGCAGATCACGTCGCCGATCCGTACCCCGCCGACGTCCAGCAGGCCTGGCTTCTCCCCCGGCGCGAAGTCCTCCGGGATCCGTCGCAGCCGGGTGATGTAGCGGGTCAGCACGGACCGGAACGGGATGTACTCGCCGAACGGCACGGGGTGCCGCTTCTCGTACCGGTCCCCCGGTCCCCCGCCGCCGGGCGCGGTCGACGGCGCCCAGACGATGCCGACGTTGAGGACGGTGTGCGGGTCGGCCGGGTTGGCTACGACGGCCCCGACGAGGGTGGGTACGCCGATCGCGTCGACAGCGCCCTGGATGGCGGCTGCCGCGGTCGGGTCGGCGTAGGGGTCGATGTCGGTGGAGTTCTCCGGCCAGAGGACGAGCTGTGGCTGCGGCTGCTGCCCGGCCGCGACCTCCCTGGCGAGGGTGCGCGTGGCCTCCACGTGGTTGTCGAGGACGGCGGCCCGCTGGCCGAAGGCGTCCAGCCCGGTCCGCGGGACGTTGCCCTGCACGATCGCCGCCGTCACCTGGCGCCCGCCGGTCGGTACGGGTACGGCGTACCCGGCGAGGGGTACGGCGACCGCGGCGCCGGCCAGCAGCAGCCGAGCCGCGCCCGCTCCCCCGCGGGCGGG
>DAIPJR010000223.1:0-3881 GCA_036770165.1 Actinomycetes bacterium
GCGAGAACAGGCCCTGCTGGCCGGGCGTGAACTGACCGACCGGGGTGTCCTCGCCCCGGATCACGGCCAGCTTGCGCAGCAGCTCCTCCTGCTCGGCGTCCAGCTTGGTCGGCGTCACGACGTCGACGTGGATCAGCAGGTCGCCGCGCCCGCTGGCCCGCAGGTGCGCCACCCCCTTGCCACGAAGCGGCACCACCTGGCCGGCCTGGGTACCCGGCCGGATGTCGATCTGCTCGATGCCGTCGAGGGTCTCCAGCTCCAGCACGGTGCCGAGGGCCGCGGCCGTCATCGGGACCGGCACGGTGCAGTGCAGGTCGTCGCCGCGACGGCTGAACAGCGCGTGCGCCTTCTCGACGATCTCGACGTACAGGTCGCCGGCCGGCCCGCCACCTGGACCGATCTCGCCCTCGCCGGTGAGCTGGATGCGGGTGCCCGTGTCGACTCCAGGGGGGATCCTGACCGCGAGCGTACGACGCGTACGGACGCGCCCCTCCCCCGAGCACTCGGCGCAGGGAAACCGGATGACGGTGCCGAAGCCGCCGCACTGCGGGCAGGCCCGCGACGTCATCACCTGTCCCAGGAACGAGCGCTGGACGTGCTGCACCTCGCCTCGACCGTGGCAGATGTCGCACTCCGTCGGCGTCGTGCCCGGAGCCGTACCCTCACCCGTGCACGTCGGGCAGACCACGGCTGTGTCGACCTGGATCTCCCGGTTGCTGCCGAAGGTTGCCTCGGACAGCTCGACCTCGATCCGGATCAGCGCGTCCTGCCCGCGCCGCCGCCGCGATCGCGGCCCCCGCTGGCCCTGCCCGCCGAAGAACGCGTCCATGATGTCGCCGAAGCCGAACCCGGCACCTGCAGCGCCGAACCCGCCGGCCCCGAACGGGTCGCCACCGAGGTCGTACCGCTCCCGCTTGGCCGGGTCGGAGAGCACCTCGTAGGCCGCAGTGATCTCCTTGAACCGGTCCTGGGTCTGCGGGTCGGGGTTGACGTCGGGGTGCAGCTCCCGAGCGAGACGTCGGTAGGCCTTCTTGATCTCGTCGGGGGACGCGTCGCGGCCCACGCCGAGCGTCGAGTACAGGTCGGCGGGCACTACGACTCCGCCAGGATGCGGCCGACGTAGCGGGCGACGGCGCGCACCGCTCCCATCGTGCCGGGGTAGTCCATCCGGGTCGGTCCGACGACGCCCATGCGCGCGACCACTTCCTCGCCTCCTCCGTAGCCGACGCTGACGACGGACGCGCCCGCCAGCCCTTCGAGGGTGTTCTCGTGCCCGATGCGCACGGTCACGTGCTCGGACGAGGTGGCCTCGCCGAGCAGCCGCATCAGGACCACCTGCTCCTCCAACGCCTCGAGCACCGGCTGGACCGTGTCGGGGAAGTCGGCGCCGAACCTGGTGAGGTTGGCGGTGCCGGACAGCAGCACCCGCTCCTCGCTCTCCTCGACGAGGGTCTCGACCAGGGTGGCCACCACGGACACGACCGCGGGCCGCTGGTCTGCGGGGAAGGAGTCGGGCAGGTCGGCGACCGAGGTGGCCACATCGGTGAGGCGCCGCCCGGCCGCTGCGGTGTTGAGCCGCGCGCGCAGCTCGGCCAACAGCTCGTCTTCGACGGGTACGGGGCAGTCGACCACGCGCTGCTCGACGCGGCCGGTGTTGGTGATCACCACCAGCATGATGCGGCTGGGCGTCAGGCCGAGCACCTCGACGTGGCGCACCGTGGAGCGGGTCAGCGAGGGGTACTGCACGACGGCGACCTGCCGGGTCACCTGGGCGAGGAGCCGGACCGTACGGCCGACGACGTCGTCGAGGTCGACGGCGCCCTCGAGGAACGTCTGGATGGCCCGGCGCTCGGGGGTGGTCAGCGGCTTGACCCCGGCCAGCCGGTCGACGAACAACCGGTAGCCCTTGTCGGTCGGCACCCGGCCGGCACTCGTGTGCGGCTGCGCGATCAGGCCTTCCTCCTCGAGGGCGGCCATGTCGTTGCGGATCGTCGCCGGGGACACCCCCAGGCTGTGCCGCTCGACGAGGGCCCGCGACCCCACCGGCTCCTGGGTGGCGACGTAGTCCTCGACGATGGCGCGCAGCACCGCGAGCCTGCGGTCGTCGTTCACCCGCGCCTCCGGTCGGTTGCTGGCACTCGCTGTTCCAGAGTGCCAGTGTACCGTCGCTCAGCCCGGCGGGTCCGGCGGCCGATGTCCGTTCTGTACGGGTACGGTTCATCGGCGGGGGACGCGACGTCTGGGGAGGTGCCGTGAGCGACCGGTCGGCACCGGTCGCCTGGGTGTGGCAGCAGGACCGCCCACCCCGGTGGCTGCCGCGTGCGGTCCTGACGACCGCCGTCGGCTTCCTCGCCGTCGGCCTGGTCTGGGGCGTGATCGCCCAGCTCAAGGACCTGTTCATCATCGTTCTGTCGTCGCTGTTCGTCGGCTTCGCGATCGAGCCGGGCGTCAACTGGCTGGCCAAGCGCGGCTGGAAGCGCGGCCTCGGCACCGCTGCCATCTACCTGGCCGGCATCCTCGTCTTCACCGCGATCAGCGCCGCGCTCGGCGGGCTCGTGGTCGACCAGGTGGCCGCTCTGGCCAAGAACCTGCCTTCGACCGTCAACTCGCTGTCCGACTTCCTGCACAGCCACTTCCACGTCAACCTGACGCAACAGCTGCAGAAGCTGGAGAACAACCTGGGCTCGACCGGTACGACGATCGCGAGCAACGCGCTCGGCATCGGCGCGACGATCGTCGGCTCGGTGTTCAACCTGCTCACCGTCGCCTTGTTCGCCTTCTACTTCGCCGCGCAGGGGCCGCAGTTCCGGCGCGCCGTCTGCTCCGTGCTCCCCCCGGCCCGGCAGATCATGGTGCTCCAGGTCTGGGAGCTGGCGATCTCCAAGACGGCGGGGTTCCTCTACTCCCGGTTCCTGCTCGCGGCGGCGTCCGCGGCGGCGCACGCGGTCGTCTTCGCTATCGCCGGGATCCCTTACGCCGTCACGCTCGGACTGTTCGTCGGTGTCGTCGGCCAGTTCATCCCGACCGTCGGCACGTACATCGGTGCCGCCCTCCCGGCACTGGTGGCGCTGTCGACCAGTCCCGGCAAGGCTCTGATCGTCATCGGCTTCGCCGCGATCTACCAGCAGGTCGAGAACTACGTCCTCACCCCGCCGCTCGCCTCGCGGACGATGCAGCTGCACCCGGCCGTGGCGTTCGGCTCGGTGATCGTCGGCGTGACCTTGATCGGCCCGGTCGGTGCCCTGCTCGCGCTTCCCGTGACGGCTACGATCCAGGCCTTCGTCAGCAGCTACGTCCAGCGGCACGAGCTCGTCGAGTCCGACCTGCTCGTCGACCCGATGTCCAAGCGGCAGGCCGCCAAGCAGGAGGCCGAGGAAGCCGAGCTGACGCAGGACGCGGAAGGCTGACGGCTGGCATGCGCAGCAAGGACTACGGCCCTGATGTGCTGGCCGAGAGCCGCCGCAGGCCGGCACCGCCTCGTGTCGTGGACGCCGAGGTCGACCTGGTGGTCGAGTGCTCCGACACGGGATTCTGCGGGGCCGTCGTCGCCGTCGAGAAGGACGCGGTGACGCTCGAGGACCGCTTCGGCAAGCGGCGCGCGTTCGCCCTCTCACCAGCCGGGTTCCTCCTCGACGGCGAGCGGGTGACGCTCGTCCGGCCCGCCGGCGCCGGCCGCCCTATCGCTGCCACGCGCACGGCCTCAGGGTCCGTCCCCGTCGTCGGCCATGCCGCACGGGTCGCCCAGGCGAGCCGGATCTACGTGGAGGGACGGCACGACGCCGAGCTCGTCGAGAAGGTGTGGGGCCACGACCTGCGCGTCGAGGGCGTCGTCGTCGAGCAGCTCGACGGCGTCGACGTGCTGCCCGACGCCGTGGCCGAGT
>DAIPJR010000031.1:0-12103 GCA_036770165.1 Actinomycetes bacterium
CGGCTGGGCGGTAGTGGGCACTGCTGTATTGCAGCAAAGCCGCAACCCCGCAATACTGTCGACATGGACTGCTTCCACGGGTTCGTCAACGTCCAGTCCCGGGGCACCGTGGCGCTGCCACCGGCGCTGCGCCGGCGCTACCACCTCGACGAGGCGGGCGCCCAGGTCGAGATCGTCGAGCGGGAGGACGGGGTGTTCGAGCTCCGTCCCGTGCTCGCGGTCCCAGCCACGCAGGCATGGTTCTGGACCCCCGAGTGGCAGCAGAAGGAGCAGGAAGCCGAGGCCGACGTCGCCGCGGGCCGGGTGCTGGAGTTCGCGGACGTCGACCGGTTCCTGTCGCACCTGGGGGAGCCCGACGCGTCCGCGAGCCGTCCGACCGGTAAGCAGGCGCCGGCCAGTCGGGGGCGCGTCGCGCGCTGAGGTTCGAGACCACGCGGTCGTTCAACGCCGACTTCAGGCGGCTGAAATCCGAGCACCAGAAGGCATTTCGTATCGCCGTCAAGGTGTTCTCGTCGGCGTGCGACGAGTTCGCGGGCACCCCTGGGTACCGCTGGCCGTCGGCCCTCCGCGTGTCGCCCATGAAGGGCACCCGCGGGATATGGGGGATGACGTGGTCGTTCGCCAGCCCGGATGGGCGAGCGACGTTCGAGCTCGTCCGGCGCGGAGACGATCTCGTCTGCAGGTGGCGACGCATCGGTGACCAGAGGGTCCTACGGGCGCCTTGAGCAAGCGAGAGGTCCGGGCCCTGTGCTGCTGGCCCGGACCTCTCGCTTCATGCTGTGCAGCGGCTACCCGAGGGCGGAGAGCCAGGCCGAGGTCGGGCTACCGACACCGGTCACCTGGTCCCAGCCCTTCGTCACTGCAAGGCTCGAGTCCTGCCCGAAGGTCCGGACCGAGTAGAGCAGGCCGCTCGAGCCGTCGACGCCGTTGGCGAAGTCGACCCGCACGTCACCGGCCTGCTTCGGCGTGCCCTTGACGTCGGTGAACGCCGACTGGCTGCCGTAGATCACCGGGTTGAGCAGTCCGGCCGCCGACCCTGCGCTCTCGAGCGTCAGTGCGGTCATACCGGCGAACAGGGGCGACGCGAGGCTCGTGCCGCCGATCCGGTACTGGTCGTAGTACGTGCCGTCCGGGAAGATCTGCGTCTCCCCGATCAGCATGCCGGTGTTCGGGTCGGCATCCATCGCGACGTCAGGGACGCCACGGTAGGCGCCGGGAGATGTCCCGACCTGGTACGCCGGCTTCTGGAACAGCGTCGACATGCCGCCGCCCGCGCCGTACAGGAACGGAACGGTGAGCGCCCACGACGAGCCGGAGAGCCCGTACTTCTCGGTTCCCCAGCCGGCTTCCCAAGCGAGGGCACCGTTGCCGTCGATCGCGGTGGACGTGCCACCGACGCTCGTCACGAACGGGTCGGAGGTCGGGTAGTCGGCCTGCTTGATCCCGGTGTTGGCGAGCTCGTCGCCGCTGTCGCCCGAGGAGAACATGAAGCTGATCCCCTCGACCGTGCCCGCCAGGAAGACGGACTCGAACGCGGCGACGGAGTCTGCCGTCTCGCCCTCGGCCGGCTCGCCCCACGAGTTGGTGACCAGCTGGGCCTTGTCGTCGATGACGACCTGGGCCAGCGCGTCGATGAGGTCGTTGTCCTCGCAGCTCGCGGCGCCGTAGAAGTGGATGTTCGCGCCGGGAGCCATCGCGTGGACGGCCTCGACGTCGAGCGTCTCCTCGCCGTACCACCCTGACGGCCCGCAGAGGAGCTGGTGGGTGAACTTGCTCGCCTTGCTCTGCTTGAGCTGTCCAGCCAGGTACGAGCCGTCACCGTTCTGCGACGCGTACTTGTTCGCGTCCGAGGCGATGGTCGGCGCTGCGTACGCGTCGACGATCGCGACCGTCACGCCGGATCCGTCGAGGCTGGTGCTGCCCTCGTACGCGGCGCGGAACTGCGGTCCGGTGTAGCCGCACGGGGCGTACGCCAGGGTCTTCCCGTTGAACTTCGGCAGCGGCGTCGTGAAGTCGGCCTGGAACTTCGCGGCCACCTGGCCGAAGAAGATCGAGCACGGGCGCGCGTTGCGGAACCCGGCGGGCGGGGGCGCGGCAGGTGCGGTGGCGGGGGTGGCGAGGTGCGACGTGCTGTCCAGCCCGGTGACCGTCAGCACCGTGGAGGCGAGCGTCGCCGGCACCTTGAGGGCCGAGGACGGAGCCTGAACGGACTGCCCTGAGCGGTTGTATCGCTGGATCTGCGTGCCGAACGTCTTCTCGGCGGCACCGACGGTGCCCGAGAAGGCGACGTAGCTGTTGCTCGCGCCGACCGAGGTCACCGCGAGGCCGCCCGAGCGCAGCAGCAGCTCGACCGCGGACACGCTGCCGGCCGTCGGCTGGTAGCTCGCCACGTACTGGCTGCGGGTGAGGAACTTCCGGTAGCTGGCGCTGCCCGGCGTGGACATCGCGGTAGCCAGCTTGGTGAGGTTCGCGATCCCCCCTCGCGGAGCGAGGTAGACCCGCCCGCTCGCCGAGGCGCCGGCACTGGCACGGCCGAGGCTCTGGGCGTGGACGGTCCAGGTCGGTAGGGAGCCTGCGACGTCAGAGGAACCGACAGCGGCGGAGGCTGGGGCCGCCAGACCTCCGGCCGTCATTGCTGTGGCGACCGCAGTGGTCACCGTGATGCCGATCGCGATCATCTTCCTTCGCATGGGTACCTCTCGCTCCCGTGGTCGCTCACGGGGCTTGCTCCCCATGAACCGGACCCATAGTCGGGACGCACGCTAGCCCTGGGCCAGTACGTGGCCACAACCCGCCGAACGGGTTACTTCTGCGGGCGCCGGTGACCGGCCGCTCACGCACCGTTGCGGGTCAGAGGGCGAGGTCGACGACGACGGGCGCGTGGTCGCTCGGGCCGGTGCCCTTGCGCGCCTCCCGGTCGACCCAGGTGTCGGTGACAGCAGCCGACATGGCGGCGTTGGCGAGCACGAGATCGATGCGCATGCCCATGCCCTTGTGGAACGAGCCGGCGCGGTAGTCCCAGTAGGTGTAGGGCTCGCCCTTGGCGATGCGCGGCATCAGGTCGGTGAGGCCGGTGTCCCGCAGCATCGCGAGGGCCGAACGCTCGGCCGGCGTGACGTGCGTGGATCCGACGAACGCTGTCGGGTCCCACACGTCGGAGTCGGCCGGGGCCACGTTGAAGTCACCCATCACGGCGAACGGCCGGCTGCCCGCAGCGTCGGCGACCAGGGCGTCGCGGAGCGCCGCCAGCCAGCTCAGCTTGTAGCCGTAGTGCGCGTCGTCCGGCGTACGGCCGTTGGGGACGTAGACCGAGCGCACGCGGACCGCACCGCAGGTCGCGGCGAGCGTACGGGCCTCGAGCGTGGTCCCGTCGGGGAAGCCGGGGTCGCCGGTCAGGCCTGGGACCACGTCGTCGAGACCCACCCGCGACAAGATCGCGACACCGTTCCATCGCCCCTCACCGTGATGGGCCACCTGGTAGCCGAGCGGCTCCACAGAGTCGACCGGGAAGCCGTCGAGGGCGACCTTGGTCTCCTGCAGGCACACGACATCCGGCGCCGCCTCCTCGAGCCAGGCGACCAGCCTGGGCAGTCGAGCAAGCACCGAGTTGACGTTCCAGGTGGCGATGCGCACGCCGACATCCTTTCAGCCGCCGGCCATGGCTCCCACGACGAGGAACGGTTCGACGCCACGGAGGACGGCGTCGGGCAGCACCGTGTCGGGATCGTCGTGCGAGAGGTCCTGCTCGCACGCGAAGAACCGGACGAACGCCCGCCGCTTCGCCGTCGCCTGGTCGCGGATGGTCCCGCGCAGCACCGGGAAGGCGGCCTCGAGCGCGTCGAGCACGGCGGCCTGCGTCACCGGTGCCGGGACCACCAGCTCCACCTCGCCGTCGAGCTGCGCCAGGGTGCGCAGGTGCGCCGGGAGGACGACGCGGATCACGGCAGTGTCTGGACTTCCACGGAGAGCACGGGCGGCAGGTCGCGGACGATCGGCTCCCACGAGTCGCCGGAGTCAGCCGACGCGTAGACCTGGCCGCCGGTCGTCCCGAAGTAGACCCCGCACTCGTCGAGCGAGTCGACCGCCATCGCATCGCGCAGGACGTTGACGTAGCAGTCGCTCTGCGGCAGGCCCTTGGTCAGGGGCTCCCACTCGCCGCCGCCGGACCGGCTGCGGAAGACCTGCAGCTGCCCGTCGACGGGGTAGTGCAGCGAGTCGCTGGTGATCGGTACGACGTAGAGCGTCTCGGGCTCGTGCGCGTGGACGTCGATCGCGAAGCCGAAGTCAGTCGGGAGGTTGCCGCTGATCTCCCGCCAGGAGTCGCCCGCGTCGTCGCTGCGCATGACGTCCCAGTGCTTCTGCATGAACAGCACCTCGGGACGTGACGGGTGCATCGCCACGTGGTGGACGCAGTGTCCGACCTCGGCGTCCTCGTCGGGGATCCCCTCCGACCGGAGGCCGCGGTTGATCGGCTTCCACGTCACCCCGTCGTCGTCGCTGCGGAAGGCACCGGCCGCCGAGATCGCGACGTAGATGCGGCCGGGGGTGGTCGGGTCGAGCAGGATGGTGTGCAGGCACATGCCCCCGGCGCCGGGCTGCCAGTGCGGGCCGGAGCCGTGCTCGCGCAGCCCGCGCAGCTCGGTCCACTCCTGACCGCCGTCGGTGGACCGGAACAGTGCGGCGTCCTCGACCCCTGCGTACACCGTGTCGGGGTCGGTCAGCGACGGCTCGAGGTGCCAGACCCGCGCGAACTCCCAGGGGTGCGGCGTCCCGTCGTACCACTGGTGGGTGCCCGGCACCCCCGCGTAGGCGAAGCTGTTGCCGACCGGGTTCCACGACGAGCCACCGTCGTCGGACCGCTGGATGACCTGGCCGAACCAGCCGCTGGACTGCGACGCGTACAACCGGTCGGGATCGGCGGGGGAGCCCTTGACGTGGTAGATCTCCCAGCCGGCGAAGTGCGGCCCGCTGACGTTCCAGTCGGTGCGCGTGCCGTCGGACGTCAGCACGAACGCTCCCTTGCGCGTGCCCACGAGTACCCGTACCCCGGTCATGGCTGCTCCTTCGCTTCAATCGGCGCTGGTCCACCGTACGACTCACGGTCGGTGCCCGACAGTACGGTGACGCGGTGACAACGACGGCGCGCCGGCTGGCCGCGCAGCTGCTCAGCGGCCCTCCAGCGGGCTCGCCGGAGCAGGTCGTGGAGCGGGTCCTGGCAGTCCAGGCCCAGGATCCGCGGGGGGCCCGGCTGGCCGTGCGCAGCCGGTCTGCCGGCCTCACCGTCGCCGACGTCGACGCCGCCATGACCGACCGGCGGTCGCTGCTGATCAGCTGGCTGTGCCGGGGCACCTTGCACCTGG
Source organism: Actinomycetes bacterium (assembly GCA_036770165.1). GTDB lineage: Bacteria > Actinomycetota > Actinomycetes > Prado026 > Prado026 > JANYIP01. The sequence goes on from DAIPJR010000031.1 coordinate 5,361, forward strand.
TCACCCCGGCCGACTACTGGCTGCTGCACCCGCTCACGACGCCTCAGCTGGCCACCGCCAGCGCGCGCCGTCTCGAGCAGGAAGGGGTCAGCCCGGCCGAGGCCGCCCGCGGGATCGAGATCGTGGAGGCGGCTGTCGGGTCCGGTCCCCGGACGAGGCAGCAGCTCCGGGACGAGCTGGACCGAGCCGGTGTGCCGACGGCGCGGCAGGCGTTCGTGCACGTCCTGCTGGCCACGTCGCTGCGCGGTGCGGTCGTCCGCGGGCCGATGGTCGACGGCGACCACGCGTTCGTGGACGTGCGCGGCTGGTTCGGCCCCGCGCCGGCGCCGCTGGAGCGGGCCGAGGCCCTGGCTCGGCTCGCCCGCAGGTACCTGTCCGGCCACGGTCCGGCGACGGCTCGCGACCTGGCGAAGTGGGCCGGCCTGCCGCTGGGGGAGGCCCGGCGCGGCTTCGCGGCCATCGCCGACGAGCTCGCCGGCCCCGCGGACGGACTCGTGGACCTCGCCGGTCGCGAGCCGCCGCCGCCGCTCCCGGCCCCCCGGCTGCTCGGCCCGTACGACCCGCTGCTGCACGGCTGGGAGTCCCGCGAGGCGCTGGTGGGCGACCATCGTGGTGTGGTGACGTCCAACGGGGTCTTCCGACCCGTGGCCCTGGTCGGCGGGCGGGTCGTCGCGACCTGGGGGCTGGCGGGTGGCGAGCTGACGATCCGTCCGTTCGACCGGGTGGGCAGCCGGGTCCGTGCCGCCCTGCTCGCCGATGCCGAGGCGGTGTTCACCTTCCTCGACCAGCCCGTGGGCCGCTCGACGATGCTGGCGTGACGGCGGACTCCGACCCCGCCCGATGTCCTAACCGAGCCGATGCGCCGAGAAGAACTGCCAGATGGTGTCCGTCGCGTCGAGCGCTGTCGACGGCGGGTCCAGCCCGAGCAGGCGTTCGAGCACCGGCTTGGCGACGGCGCCCGGCCACTGGTGGCCGGCCCCGGCGATGGTCACGAGCTCGACGGCGCGACCACCCGGGCAGGTGGCGAGCGATCTCGTGACCGGGCCCGCGGTCGACGTCGCGGGCGGTGCGCAGCCGTCGACGGAGCGCCACCCGGCCACCACCGACGGGACCGGCGGGCCGTCGATCTTCGCGTAGCCGTTGCCTTGTCCGCCCTCGTACGGGATGTTGTGGTCCGCGGTCCCGTGGATGTGGATGACCGACACCGGCGCCGGCTCGGCGCAGCTGCCGAGCAAGGTCGCCGAGTCGGGGCGGGTGTCGCAGGCGAGCCGGTAGGCGAGCATGCCGCCGTTCGAGATGCCGGTCGCGTAGACGCGGGCCGGGTCGATCGGCTCGGAACGGACCAGGGCCGCGACGACCTTGCTCACGAACGCAACGTCGTCGACCCCTGTCGTCCCGGGGGTGCCGCAGCAGCCGCCCCCGACGTCCCAGGCATGGTTGACGCCGTCGGGGTAGACGACGACGAATCCCGCACGGTCGGCCTCGGCGTCCCATCCGTACGACGCCTCGGCCTGTGTGCCGCTGCCGAACCCGCCGTGCAGCATCACCACGAGCGGCACCCTGGTCGCTCCGGTGACAGCCGCGGGACGGTAGACGTGGAAGGTGCGTGACAACCCGCCCACGGTGATCGTCTGCACGGTCGACGCCGTCGCCCGCGCCCCGCGCGCTGTCGTCGACGGGGCGCCGACCCGCCCCACGGAGCACGCGCTCAGCGACAGGCTCAGCGCAGCCAGTCCCAAGGCGATCGCCGACCGCCTCGCTCTCCGCATGCCCTGAGGATCGCGCGCCCGTGTTCGGGCGAGGTCAGCGGACGGCAGGGATCGGATCAGCACGATGTGGGTCGAGGGTCAGCCGACGGTCAGTCGAACATCAGCTGGCACCGGGCCTTCATGGGCGCGAGCTCTGGCCGGTCGGCCATGAAGGTGGCTTTGCGCTCGAGCGGAGGGGTGAGCAGCGGCTCCTCGAGGCACCAGACGGCGAAGGTCTCCGCGAAGTCCTCGTCCGGGTCCGTTGCCGCGTACGGGTCGACGAAGTCGGTCTCGTTGTTGCTGTACAGGTCGGCGAGCGCCTTGGCGCGCTTCTTGTCGTCCTTGATCGCGTCGATGTCGAACCACCGGTGCAGCAGCGTCTCGTCCCACGTGTTCGTCGTGTAGTCGTCGAGGATCGATCCGGGGAGGGAGCAACCGCCGCCGGTGTCGTAGGTGTCGCACCCGGTGGCGGGCTCGGGTGCCGGGTCGACCTCGCTGGGGTTCAGCGACAGCAGGTGACCGAGCTCGTGGACGAGGGTGTGAGCCAGGTCGACGTCCCCCTGGTCGAGGAGGGTGACGGCGAGGGTCCATCGCGTCGCCGACGCGTTGTCGGGCCAGACCTCGCCCTGGAGGTCGTCGTTCGGGCCGCCCTCGAACACGACGAGCCGGTCCAGGAGCGCGAGATCCTTGGCCGGGTAGAGCGTCCTGATCACGTTCCACAGCAACCGGTGGCAGCTCTGCGCGGTCCCGTCTGTCGGGGCTTCGAGCCGACCCGCACGCACCGGGTACGCGGCGACGACGACCGCCTGCGGGTCGCCCAGGATCGCGCGGTCCTTCGCGGTCGGCTTGCGGCCACCCGTGACCGGGTCGAAACAGCTCGTCGGGAGCGGCCACAGCCCGGCCGGTCGGGCGACGACCGCATGGGCGCCTCGGGAGTGGGTGTGCCAGCGCAGTGGCGGGGGGCTGGTGCTGCTCGCTGCGATGCGAAGCGGCTGCAACGCCACGCCAGCGAGGACGATCGCCGGGACGAGCAGGAACGCCCCGACGACCAGCAGTGCGGTCGTCAGGAACTGGCGGCGATCGGTGCCCACGCTCAATGATCGGTCGTCCAAGCGCCGGCCTGGATACCGTGAAGCGGTGGAAAACCCTTTGTGGGGAACGACTCTCGCGGGTGACACTCGCGGCATGGCACGCATCGTCAACAGCACCCTCGTCGCGAGCGCCCCGGTGGCGCTCTCGCCCAGCGAGCGACGCCGCGCCGAGCGCCGGCTCGCCAAGCGTCAGGCTGGCAACCCGCTCCGGCGGGTTCGCTTCGGCTGCTGCACGCGCTGGGTCCTCGACCCGGGGGCGGTCGTGGGCGACTGGATCTGGTGCGACGCCGACGGTGACCTCGGCCGCGTCATCGAGGTCGCGGAGTAGCCCGTCCCACCACGAAGGAGTCGCCCTGCCGGGCCAGGCTGACCGGCAGCGGCGGGTCGAGGTCGGCGAGGATCTGCTCCAGCCGGTCGTCCGTACGTGCCGGACCGTGATGGAAGAGCACCAGGGACCGCGCGCCGGCCTGCACCGCGAAGGCGACGGCGTCGTCGACCGTGGCGTGCCCGTACAGGTCCGCCAGCCCGCGCTCGCTCTCGACGAACTGCGAGTCGTGCAGCAGGACGTCGACGTCGCGTGCGAGGTCCAGCGCCCCCGCCGTCACGCCCAGGGCCGGCGCGTGGTCGGGCAGGTACGCGAGGGAGCCGTCGCCGTCCTCGAGCCGGTACCCGTACGTCCGGCCGCCCTTGTGGCTGATCGCTGCCGCGGTCACCGAGACCCCCTCGACCGGGTAGGTCCCCGGCTCGATCGCGTGGAACTCCCAGCGACCGTTCAGCTGGTCGGGGGTGATGGGGAAGCTCGGCGGGGACATCGCGCGCGAGAGCAGCGCCAGCCCGGTCGCGCCGTCCTGCGCGGGTACGTACATGACGACCGAGGCGTCGGGACGGTCCCCGGCGACGAAGAAGGGCAGGCCGTGCACGTGGTCCCAGTGCAGGTGGCTGACCAGGATCGACCCGGTGAACGCGGCCCCGTCGAGCAGCTCGGTCAGGGAGCGCAGGCCCGTCCCGGCGTCGAGCACCAGCCGCGGGGCCTCGCCCACCCAGACCAGGACGCACGAGGTGTGCCCGCCGTAGCGGACGAACTCGGCACCCGGTGCTGGCGTCGAGCCGCGCACCCCCAGGTAGCTGATCCGCACGGCGGGAGGTGGAGGTCAGCCCTGCGAGCTGCGCGCTTCGGCGGCCCGCAGCCGCGCGGTGACCACCTTGAGGAGGGTGCGGGACACCTCGGGGTCGTCGAGCAGCGGCTCGAACGCCAACGGCGAGATGGCCATCGTGGTCAGGCCGTGCTCCCCGGCGATCACCGTGGCCGAGCGGGGTCGGCCGTCGATGAGGGAGATCTCGCCGAAGCTGTTGCCCTCGACGAGGGTGGCCCGGACCTCGCCGCCGACCTCGACGACGGCCGTGCCGTCGAGGATCAGGTGGAAGCCCGCGCCTTCGACTCCCTCCTGGGTGATGGTGGTCCCGGGGCGGTGCGTCAGCTGCACCCCGCGGCTGGCGATCTGCCGCCGGACCGCCTCGGAGAGGCCCGAGAAGAACTCCACGTCGGCCAGTCGCCGCGCCAGCTCGTGCTCCTGCATGTCGGTCCCTTCGGTCGAGAGCGCCAGGCTAGAGGAATCACCGCGACGATGCGTGCGTCCTCGCTGCTTACATCCTGAACGACTGTTCAAGTACGCTGCGGCGCTATGGCCGACTTCGAGGTGCCCCGCGTACGCACCGAGCTGCCCGGACCGCGCAGCCTGGCTGCCCTGCAGCGCAAGGACAAGGTCCTGAACGGGGTGCTGCGCGACTGGTCCGGGGTGCCGTTCGTCGAGGCCAGGCGGCAGGACTACCTGATCGAGGACCTCGACGGCAACACCTTCGCCGACCACGTCAGCGCGTGGGGCGCGGCGCCCTACGGTGCGCACCCGCCGACGGTGCGTGCCGCCATGAACGACGCGTGGGACCGGTATGGCATGGAGATCAGCAACTACCTGCAGACCGAACCGGTGATCGAGCTGGCCGAGCGGCTGGTTGCGCTCGCTCCCGGCCGCATCGCGCGCGTCGCGCCGACGGTCACCGGTACCGAAGCCGTCGAGGGGGCGATCAAGCTGGCCCGTGCTGCGACCGGGCGCCCGATGATCCTCAGCTTCCTCGGCCAGTACCACGGCGAGTCGACCTACCTCGCTGCCGCCAACTCCACGGACACCTCGGTGCCGACGACCGGCAACGCGGAGTACGTGCCAGGATTCGTCTTCGCCCCGTACCCCGGACGGTTCCGCGCCCCGTTCCATCGCGGGCCCGGCCCATACGACGACACGCTCTACCTGGACTACATCGAGCACTGGCTGCTGCGCCTCCAGGTGGAGCCCAGCCAGATCGCCGGCGTCCTGATCGAGCCGGTCGCGGGGGAGGCCGGGATCCTCGCTCCGTCGCCCGCGTTCTGGCGGGGCCTGACTGCCCTGTGCCGCGAGCACGGGTGGCTGCTGATCCTCGACGAGGTGCAGTCCGGTCTCGGCCGGTGCGGGGCGATGTTCGCGGCCGACCTCTGGGGGCTCGAGCCCGACATCCTCCTGCTCGGGAAGGGCCTCACCGGGGGCGGGCAGGCGATCGCGGCGATCATGGCCACCGACGCGGTGCTGGCCGACTCGCACACCCACCTCGGCGGTACGTACGCCTGGGAGCCGGCTGCCTGCGCCGCGGCGCTCGCCGGGCTCGACCTCCTGGTCGACGGCGGCGTGCTCGACAACGTGAAGGCCCTGGACGCGGTCGCCCGCGAGGAGCTGGTGCCGCTGATCGACCGGTTCGAGCAGGTCGGCGACGTGCGCCCGCTCGGCGCCTGGGTGACCGTGGAGTTCGTGACCGACAAGGCGACGATCGACCCGGCTCCGGCGTTCCAGTGGGCCGTCCACCAGTCGATGCTTCGGCGCGGGGTGCTCGCCATCAGCGAGGACAACAAGCCGCTCTACCGGATGCAGCCGGCGCTGACGATGCCGCCCGACCTGTTCCGCTGGTCGTGCCGGCAGCTGGCCGAGGCCGTCGCCGAGGTGAGTGCGTCGCCGCCTGCCGGGTAGGCGATACGTTGCTCGGCATGACGTACGACGTGAAGCGGATCCGTGCCCAGTACCCGGCCCTGTCCGGCTCGACTGTCTTCCTCGACGGCGCCGCGGGGACGCAGTCGCCGGAGGAGGTCATCGACGCGATCGCCGGCGCCTACCGCATCGGTACCAGCAACGCGGGCGGCCCGTTCGAGACCAGCCGGCGGGCCGACGACTACACGGCTGCCGCCCGAGCCGCCGTCGCCGACCTCGTCAACGGGTCTTCCGACGGTGTCGTGCTCGGGCCCAACATGACGACGCTGACCTACCGTTTCGCCCGTACCCTCGCCGACACCTGGGCCGAAGGCGACAACGTGGTCGTGTCACGGCTCGACCACGACGCGAACGTCCGCCCTTGGGTGCAGGTGGCCGGGCGCACCGGCGTCGAGGTCCGCTGGGCCGAGGTCGACGTCGCGACCGGTGAGCTGCCGGCCGCCCAGTACGAGGACCTCGTCGACGACCGGACGCGGCTGGTCGCCGTCACGGCGGCGAGCAACGTGCTGGGCACCCGGCCCGACGTGCGTGCCATCGCCGATGTCGCGCGGTCGCGCGGCGCGCTGTCGTACGTCGACGGGGTGCACGCGTCGGCGCACGGCGTGACCGACGTCGTCGCCTACGGGTCGGACTTCTACGCCACCAGCGCGTACAAGTGGGCGGGTCCGCACGTGGGCTGCGTGATCGCGGACCCGGCGCTGCTGGAACGCCTGCGGCCGGAGAAGCTCGCGTCGTCGGCGGACGACGTGCCAGGGCGGTTCGAGTGGGGGACCCCTTCGTTCCACAACTTCGCCGGCGTCGCGGCCGCGGTCGACCACCTCGCCGGGCTCGACGAC
>DAIPJR010000032.1:0-12079 GCA_036770165.1 Actinomycetes bacterium
GTGGAGACCGTACGCATGCTCGCCGATCGCGGCATCCTCGAGCAGTCCGGCTCCGCCTACCAGGTGGTCTCCGACCTCGGGCTGGTCCTGGACGTGCCCGAGACGTTGCACGCCCTGGTGGCGGCCCGTCTGGACGGGCTGCCCGAGACCGAGCGCAGCCTGGTGCTCGACGCCGCGGTGACCGGCCACAGCTTCACCATCGACGCGGTCTGCGCGGTGTCGGGACGCTCCGCCGACGACGTCGAGACCCGCCTCCGCGCCCTCGTGGGCAAGGAGATCTTCGACCAGGACGTGGATCCGCGGTCGGCCGAGCGCGGCCAGTTCCACTTCGTCCAGTCGGTCATCCAGGAGGTGGCCTACTCGACGCTGAGCAAGCCGGTGCGGCGGAACAAGCACCTGGCCTGCGCCGAGTGGTTCGCCGGTCTTGGTGAGGACGAGCTGGCCGGCATCGTCGCGAGCCACTACCTGGAGGCCTACCGCGCTGAGCCGTCGGCGTCCGACGCGGAGCTCGTGGCTGGGCAGGCCCGCGAGTGGTTGCACCGCGCCGCCGACCGAGCCTTCACCCTCGGTTCGCCGGAGGCCGCGTACGGCCACGCGGTCCAGGCGCTCTCCCTCGCCGCGACCCAGACGGAGCGGGCCGCCCTGCACGCCACCGCTGCCAGCGGCGCCGGGCTCTCGGGCCGGCTGGACGAAGCGTGGGAGCACTACATCGCTGCGTCCGACAGCTACCGGCTGCTCGGTGACGCCGAGGCGGAGGGCCGGCTGCTGGCCACGGCGAGCGCCCGGTTGTGGTTCAGCGAGAATCGGGCCGAGATGGTGCGCCGGCTCGAAGACGTGGAGGGTCGGCTCGACGGTCCCAGCGCTGCGCGAGTCCTGGTCCGTGCCGCGCTGGCCGACAGCGCGTCGTACGACGGCCGTCACGAGGACGCGTTGCGATGGTCCGAGGCGGCGCTCGTGCTGGCCCAGACGTTCAGCGACGACGAGGCGGTCAGCGCGGCTGCTGGCGCTCGGGCGTGGGCGTTGTTCAACAGCGAGCGGCACTTCGAGGCCACCTTGCTGTCCGAGGCCGTGGTCGCGCTGGCGCGGCGCAGCGGAAGCGCTCAGGCACAGATGATCGCCACGGTGCGGCACGGCGTGGTGCTCTCGACCGGTGACCCTCGCGCCGGCATGGCTTCGTTCCTGGAGTCTGCGGACATCGCGCGCCGGGCCGGTATGCGGCCGGCGCAGGGCATGGGCCTGGCCAACGCGGCCGAGTCCGCGATCGACCTCGGCGAGCTCGAGGTCGCGGCCCGGACCTTGGCCGAGTTCGACCAGATCGGTCTGTCGCCGGGCACCGAGCAGGACGCGGCCTCCCTGTCGAAGGCCCTGCTGGCGGCCTACCTCGGAGACGTGGCAGCTGCCACGGCCGAGCTCGACCGCGTCGAGGTGGAGCGCCTCCCCGGCTGGGCGGCCGTGCAGATGCGTACCTGGTTCCTGCGTACGAGGAGCGCCGTCCGCCTCGTCGACCAGGACCCCGCCGGTGCGTGGGCAGCCGCCGCCGAAGGGATCCAGCTGGAAGAGTCGGGTGGTAACGCTGCCACCGCGCTCTGGCAGGCCGTCCAGGCCGCCGTCCGGCTCAAGGACGCGGCCTCGATCACGGACCTGCTGGCCAGGACGACCGGGCTGCGGGGACCGTGGGTCGATGCCGTACGCGCCACGGCCGGCGCGGCGATCTCCTTGCTGACCGGGGACATCGACGCCGGCCGGCCAGCGATGCAGGCAGCGCTGGACGGCTGGCGCGAGCAGGACCTACCGGTCGACCACGCCCTGGCGGCAGCGGCGTCGGTCCACCTGCTGCCGCCCGAGCTCGTCTCACGCGAGGACGTCGACGCGGCGCGCGCCTACCTGCTTGGGCTCGACGCCCACGGCCTGCTGAGACTGTTCTGACGGCCGTTCGTCAGGTGTAGCCCTCGCTGGGGGTCTCGACGATCCAGAACAGCGCCCCCGCCGGGTCGGTGATCCCGGCCATCTTGCCGAACGGGGTATCGGTGACGCCCGTGACCACGGAGCCGCCCGCCGGTCCCACCGCGGCCACGGCAGCCTCGGTGTCCGCGACGCCGAAGTAGACCAGCCAGTGCGAGTCCGTGCTCTCCCCCATGAACCCGCCCATGCCTCCGACTGGGGCCTCCTGGCCAGGTGGGGCGAACGTCTGGTAGTCCTCGGGCGCCATCGGCACGGCCGCGAAGTGGACGCCGAACACCGCGCCGTAGAAGGTCCGGGCGGCCGCCGGGTCGGTGCTGCGCAGGTCCTCCCAGGTGATGCCGCCTGGCTGGTTGACCACGCTGGCGCCGATCATCTGGCCGGCCTGCCACACGCCGAAGGCGGCCCCGGTCGGGTCGACGGCGATCAGCATCCGACCGGCCTCCCCGACGTCGCCGGGGGCGAGCAGGACGGTGCCGCCGTTCTCGGCGATCGCTGCGGCGGCCTTGTCGGCGTCGCCGCTGGCGAGGTAGAGCGTCCAGGCCGTCCTCGCCCCCGGCTGGGTCGGACCGATGCCTGCGGCCGGAGCTCCCCCGGCCTCGGCGATGACGTAGCCACCGAACTCCTCGTTCGTCGGCTGGTAGGTCCAGTCGAGCACTGCGGAGTAGAAGGCCTGTGCAGCGGGGACGTCGGGTGCCATGAGATCGGTCCAGCACGGCACGCCGTCGGGCCAGGGTTCGGTACGGATGCTCATGCCGCCATCTCAGTACCGCGACCGTCGCCGTGTCCAGAGGTCCCGCTGGCCGAAATCGGCGGCGGTCTCCCTGCACTGTCGGCGGCCGCCGGTAGGGTCCGGAGCATGGCGCGACTGAGCGACCGGGAGCGGGCCCAGCTGCCCGACCGGGCGTTCGCCTACATCGACGCCGCCGGCACCCGCAAGCTGCCGATCCACGACCCGGCCCACGTGCGCAACGCGCTGACCCGGTTCGGCCGGGTCCGGTTCGAGTCCGACGAGGCCAGGGACCGCGCCCGTCAGCGCCTGCTCAACGCCGCGAAGAAGCACGGCATCATGCCGGTCGGGTTCGTGACCGGCCAGCTCCGGTCCGAGCGCCGCGGGCCCATGCTGCCCACGGGTGCGGTCACCTTCGTGCTCACCGACATCGAGGATTCGACGGCACTGGTCCAGGCCCTGGGCGACGGCTACGCGGGCGTCCTGCGAGACGTCCGCCGCCTCGTCGCGGAAGCGGTCGCCGCCGGCGACGGCGTCAAGGTCGATGCCCACGGCGACGAGTTCCTGGCGGTCTTCGAACGGCCGGCCGCTGCGGTCCAGGCGACCGTCGCGCTCCAGCTGGCGATCGCCCAGCGGGCCTGGCCAGGTGGCCGCGTCGTCCGCGTGCGGGTGGGGGTGCACAGCGGGCGGCCGACGCTCACCGATGACGGCTACGTCGGGCTGTCCCTGCACGCCGTGGCGCGGATCTGCGCGGTCGCGCACGGCGGGCAGGTCATCGTCTCCGGCCAGACCAGAGCCGTCCTCGGCGACCTCCCGGAGGGGCTCCGGCTGTCCCTGCTGGGGTCGCACCGCCTGACCGGACTGCCGAGGTCCGAGGACCTCTACCAGCTGGGCGCCGACGGGTTGCCGGACGCGTTCCCGCCGCTGCGGCTGACCCTGGGCCGCGCCACAGTGGCGAGTACGGGAAGCAGCCCCGGTCCGGACGTGTTGGGCCAAGCGTGACCGTGCTCCCCGCCGTACCTTTGTCCGTCCTCGATCTCGCGCCCGTCGTCTCCGGCCGTACTGCCGCAGACGCGCTGGAGGGCACCCGCGAGCTGGCGCAGCATGTCGAGCGGCTCGGGTTCACCAGGTTCTGGCTGGCCGAGCACCACAACATGCCCGGCATCGCCTCATCGGCACCTGCCGTGCTCATCTCGGCCGTCGCGGCGGCGACCGAGCGCATCCGGGTCGGCTCCGGCGGCGTGATGCTGCCCAACCACCCGCCGCTGGTCGTCGCGGAGCAGTTCGGCACGCTGTCGGCGCTCTACCCCGGCCGCATCGACCTCGGTCTCGGCCGCGCTCCCGGCACCGATCCGCTCACCGCTCGGGCCCTCCGCCGCAGCGTCGAGCCGCTCTCCGACGACGACTTCCCCCAGCAGCTGGGCGAGCTGATCGGTTTCCTGCGAGGCGGCTTTCGCCCCGGTCACGCGTTCGGCCAGATCAGGGCCGTGCCCGGCGACGGCGTCGGGCCGCCCATCTGGTTGCTCGGCTCGAGCGGCTACAGCGCCCAGCTGGCCGGCGAGCTGGGGCTGCCGTTCGCCTTCGCGCACCACTTCATGGCGCACAACACGTTGCCGGCGCTGGCCGTGTACCGGCGCGCGTTCCAGCCCACGGACGAGCTGCCCGAGCCCTACGCGATGGTCGCTGTGCAGGTCGTCGTCGCCGACAGCGACGAAACGGCCGAGCGGCTGGTCCTGCCTGGCGCCCTGTCGTTCCTCCAGCTGCGGCAGAACAACCCGATCCCCCTGCCCACCGTCGAGGAGGCCGCGGCCTACCCGTGGACCCCGCAGGAGCGCGCCTTCGCGGCCGAACGCTACGAGCAGCAGGCGGTCGGGAGCGTAGCGACCGTGCGCAGCCGGCTGGCGTCCCTGCTGACCACCACCGGTGCCGACGAGCTGATGGTGACCACGATGGTCCCCGACCGGCGGGCCCGACTCGACTCCATGGACCGGCTCGCGGCGATGTTCGGCACGACCGGGTAGTCCACCCGTGGCGTGACCCGCTGACGTTGCTAGATTCGCCGGGTGGCGGTCGGCCGGGTCATCGAGGGCGACAACCTGACCGTCCTGCGTACGTTGCCGGACGACGCCTTCCAGATGGTCTACGTGGACCCCCCCTTCAACACCGGTCAGGTCCAGCGCCGCGTGACGTTGAAGACCGGCCGCAGCGCGGACGGCACCCGCACCGGCTTCCAGGGGCGGACGCACACCTCCGTGGTGCAGGGCAGCCAGCAGTACCCGGACCGGCAGGACGACTACCTCGGCTGGCTGGCACCACGGCTGGTCGAGGGCCGGCGCGTCCTCGCCGACACCGGCACGTTCTACCTGCACCTGGACTACCGCGAGGTCCACTACGCGAAGGTGCTCATGGACGAGATCTTCGGCCGCGAGTGCTTCCTCAACGAGATCGTGTGGGCCTACGACTACGGGGCCCGCACCACGTCGCGGTGGCCGGCGAAGCACGACAACATCCTGGTGTACGTGAAGGACCGCGACCGGTACCACTTCGACTCGACGGAGGTGGACCGCGAGCCGTACATGGCTCCTGGGCTGGTCACGCCGGAGAAGGTGGCCCGCGGAAAGCTGCCCACGGACGTCTGGTGGCACACGATCGTGTCGCCGACCGGCAAGGAGAAGACCGGCTACCCCAGCCAGAAGCCGGCCGCGATCGTGCGCCGGATGGTGGCCGCGTCCTCGCGTCCCGGGGACTGCGTCCTCGACTTCTTCGCCGGGAGCGGGACCACGGGGGCGGTCGCGCGGGAGCTGGGTCGCGACTTCGTCCTCGTCGACGACAACCCCGCCGCCATCGACGTCGTGCGTGCGCGGCTCGGCGAGACCTCCGTGACGTACGAGACGGCAGCTACCCGAACGTGAACGAGTAGGCGCTCAGCCCTGCCGTCAGCGTCACGTCGATCGTGTGCCGCACCGCGCTCGCCTGGTGGAAGACGGTGTAGATGTTTGGTGCGCCCGTGACCTGGTAGGTCGTCGTACGGCCGTCGACGGCGACCGTCAACGTCCCGGTACCACCCACGTCGAGGTAGACGTCGTCGGCCTGGAAGTTGAGTCCGACAACCGCATTGGGGCCTGCGGCGGTCACGGACTCGTCGCTCACCGTCCACGGGCCGGACAGGGCGAAGCCGTCGAGCGCGACGGTCGGCGGAGCGGTGAAGGTCTGCGTGCCGTTGGTCAGCCCGTCCGTGCCCACGAAGCTGTCGGCCCTCGCCGAGCCGAGGTAGGTCTCGGGGGTCTGGCTCGGCGACGTCGGCGTCGTGTCCGGGAGGCCGGTCGGGTCGGGCAGGGTGACGCTACCGTCGGCGTCCGCGAGCAGCTGCCGGATCATGGTCTCGGTGTCCGCGTAGCCGCCCTCACCGATGCCGACGTGCCGCACCGTCCCCGTCGCGTCGATCAGGTAGTCGGCCGGCCACGAGTCGTTCGCGTAGGCGTTCCACGTGTCGTACCCGTTGTCCAGCGCCACGGGGTAGGTGATCCCTAGCCGCTTGGCGCCAGCAGCGACGTCGCTGGGCACGTGCTCGAACGCGTACTCCGGCGTGTGCACGCCGATGACCTCGAGCCCGGCTGCCCGGTACGCCTTGTCCCAGCCGGTCACGTGCACGATGGCGCGCTGGCAGTTGATGCACGAGTACGCCCAGAAGTCGACGAGCACGACCTTGCCGCGCAACGATGCGAGGGTCACCGGGGCATCGCCCGGGGTGTTCAGCCACTGCTGGATGCCGGTGAAGGCCGGCGCCGGACCGCAGCTCTGCAGCGTGGGGACCGCCAGGTCCTGCGCCTGGGCGACGCAGTCCGAGAGGGCGGTGCTCGGCCCCTCGTCCGGAGCGGCGGCGAGTGCCTTGGCGACCGTCTTCGTGCCAGTGAGGTGCTTGTTGAGGCTCGCCGTGTAGTCGGGGATCGTTCGCTGGATCCTGTCGGTCACGTTGAAGTTCAGCGCCACGGCGAGGGCGACGAGCAGGACGCCGGCCGCGACCCGGATGCCTCGCTGGTGCTGCCGGAAGGCGCGGACCCGGTCGACCACACCTCGGCCGGCCAGGGCGAACACGAGCAACGGGATCGCGGTTCCCGCGGCGAACGCGAGGGTGAGCGCCACGGTCTTGGCGCCGATCTTCCCCGTCGCGCCGGCGACGGTGATGGCGGTGAGGACGGGACCCGCGCACGGGACGTACACCGCTCCCAGGGCCAGCCCGAGCACGAAACCGCCGCGGTCCGTGGACACGCTGTGCTGCGGGACGCGGGAGAACGGCTTCTCGAGCACCGCCTCGACAGCCGGCACGATCATGCCGATACCGAGCAGCACGAGCACGGTCAGCCCGACCCAGCGGACGAGGTCGTCAGGCAGGTGCAGGGCGTCGAGCAGGAGGGTGCCGAGCAGCGTGAAGACGCTGAAGCTCAGGGCCAGGCCCGCCACGACTCGATAGGGCCGCCGCGACGACTGCCCCGGAGTGCCGGTCCCGCTGGAGAGGAAGACCACCGGCAGCACCGGCAGGACGCACGGGGAGATCCCCGTGATGAGTCCGCCGACGAAGCCGACGAGGACGAGAACGATGGTGACCTCCGGACCAGTGCGACCGATGATCGCCCCGACCCGGCGAAAGTAGCACCGTCAGTGGAACGCGAGGCTGTGGTCGTCAGGTCTTGGCGCGAGCGTGATCGACCAGGGCCGGCATGACCGTCTCGGCATAGGCCCGCAGGGTCTCCTCCTTGGCGTCGTGCTGGAGGTAGACCGCGAACTGGTCGACGCCCATCTCCTTCAGCGCCACGAGCCGCTCGACGTGTGCCGCAGCCGGGCCGAGCACGCAGAAGCGGTCGACGATCTCGTCGGGGACGAAGTCGGTGTGCGTGTTCCCCGCCCTGCCGTGCTCGTTGTAGTCGTAGTCCTTGCGCCCCTCGATGTAGTCGGTGAGGGCCTTGGGCACGCTCGCGCCGTCGGCGCCATAGCGCGCGACGATGTCGGCGACGTGGTTCCCGACCATGCCACCGAACCAGCGGCACTGGTCACGCTGGTGCGCCAGGTCGTCGCCGACGTAGGCGGGAGCGGCCACGCAGATCTTCACCGAGGCGGGGTCGCGCCCGGCCGCCTCGGCCGCCGCACGTACCGCCTTGATGCTCCACTCCGCGATCGAGAGGTCGGCGAGCTGGAGGATGAAGCCGTCACCGACCTCGCCGGCAAGCGCCAGCGCCTTCGGCCCGTAGGCGGCCACGTACACGTCGAGCTGGCTGCCCTCGCTCCACGGGAACCGCAGGACGCTTCCCTTGTACGAGGCCGAGCGGCCGTTCGCGAGGTCGCGGATGACGCCGATCGACTCGCGCAGCTCGCCGAGGCCGACCGGAGCGCCGTTGATGACGCGGACCGCCGAGTCACCGCGGCCGATGCCGCAGACCGTGCGGTTGCCGTACATCTCGTTCAGCGTCGCGAAGACCGAGGCGGTCACCGTCCAGTCCCGTGTCGCCGGGTTGGTGACCATCGGGCCGACGACCACGCGATGGGTCTGCGCGAGGATCTGGCTGTAGATGACGTAGGGCTCCTGCCAGAGCAGGTGCGAGTCGAACGTCCACACGTAGCGGAACCCGGCCAGCTCGGCCTGGCGCGCGAGGTCGACGACCCGCCACGACGGCGGGTTGCACTGCAGGACGACGCCGAACTCCACGAGACCTCCTCAGACCAGGTACTGCGACAGGCCACGGCGCAGGTACTGTCCGTGCCCCTTGGTGCCGAGGTAGTCGCCGTGCTCGACGATGACCTTGCCGCGCGAGACCACGGTGTCGACCCCGCCGGCGATCTCGAAGCCCTCCCAGGCCGAGTGGTCCATGTTCATGTGCGCCGTGTCGACCGAGATGTGCGTACGGGCCTGCGGGTCGTAGACGACGAGGTCGGCGTCGGCACCGGGCAGCACCTCCCCCTTGCGCGGGTGCAGGCCGAACATCCGGGCCGGCGTCGTGCAGCAGAGCTCGACCCAGCGGGACAACGAGATGCGGCCGTCGACCACGCCCTGGTAGAGCAGGTCCATGCGGTGCTCGACGGTGCCGATGCCGTTGGGGATCTTGGCGAAGTTGCCGAGCCCGAGCTCCTTCTGCTCCTTGAAGCAGAACGGGCAGTGGTCGGTGCTGACGACCGACAGGTCTCCGGTACGCAGGTAGCGCCACAGCTCGGCCTGGTGGCCCTCCTCGAGGGAACGCAGCGGCGTCGAGCAGACGTACTTCGCGCCCTCGAACCCTGGTGCCGAGAGGTGCTCCTCGAGCGACAGGTACAGGTACTGCGGGCAGGTCTCGCCGAAGACGTTCCATCCCTCGCCACGGGCCGTCGCGAGCGTGCGGACGGCTTGCTTCGCCGACATGTGCACGACGTACAGCGGGGCGCCGGTGAGGTGCGCGAGCATGATGGCCCGGTGCGTCGCCTCCTCCTCGGTCTCCCACGGTCGGGTGAGGCCGTGGTACCTCGGTGCCGTCTCCCCGCGGGCGAGCGCCTGGCTGACGAGCACGTCGATCGCCGTGCCGTTCTCGGCGTGCATCATGATCATCGCGCCGTTGCCCGCAGCGGTCTGCATCGCCCGCAGGATCTGGCCGTCGTCGGAGTAGAAGACGCCCGGGTAGGCCATGAACAGCTTGAAGCTGGTGATGCCCTCGGAGACGAGCTCGTCCATGGCCTTCAACGACTCGTCGTCCACGCCCCCGATGATCTGGTGGAAGGCGTAGTCGATCGCGCACTCCCCCGCCGCCTTCACGTGCCAGGCGGCGAGGCCGTCCTGCACGCGCTCACCGGTTCGCTGCACGGCGAAGTCGACGATCGTCGTAGTACCGCCGAACGCGGCTGCGCGGGTCCCCGTCTCGAAGGTGTCGGAGGCGAACGTCCCGCCGAAGGGCAGCTCCATGTGCGTGTGGCAGTCGACGCCGCCAGGGATCACGTACTTGCCGGTGGCGTCGATGACGCGGTCCGCCGACGACGCGAGGTCCGAGCCGAGCGAGGTCTCGCCCGGTGCCAGCAGCGCGACCACCCGCTCACCGTCGACCAGCACGTCCATCGGCTGGGCGCTGACCGGGCCGACGACGAGCCCACCGCGCACGAGCAGCGTCATGGCCGGACCAGGTCTCCGTATGCGTCCGGTCGGCGGTCGCGATAGAACGCCCACCGGTTGCGGACCTCGGTCAGCAGGTCGAGGTCGAGGTCGCGGACGAGCAGCTCGGCGTTGTTCGGGTCACCGGTGTCGCCGACGAACTTCCCCTCGGGGTCGACGAAGTAGGTCGTGCCGTAGAAGTCGTCGTCGCCCAGGTCCTCGATGCCCACCCGGTTGATGGCGCCGACGAAGTACTCGTTGGCCACGGCCGCGGCCGGCTGCTCGAGCTGCCACAGGTAGGACGAGAGGCCGCGCGAGGTCGCCGACGGGTTGAAGACGATCTCGGCACCGTTCAGGCCGAGGGCGCGCCACCCTTCCGGGAAGTGCCGGTCGTAGCAGATATAGACGCCGACCTTGCCGACGGCGGTGTCGAACACCGGGAAGCCCAGGTTGCCAGGCCGGAAGTAGAACTTCTCCCAGAAGCCCTTCACGTGCGGGATGTGGTGCTTGCGGTACTTGCCGAGGTAGCTGCCGTCGGCGTCGACCACGGCCGCGGTGTTGTAGAGCACGCCGGGCTGCTCCTGCTCGTAGACCGGGAGCACCATCACGAGGCCCAGCTCGGCCGCGAGCGCCTGGAACCGCTCGACGGTCGGTCCCGGCACCGACTCCGCGTACTCGTAGTACTTCACGTCCTGCACCTGACAGAAGTACGGACCGTAGAACAGCTCCTGGAAGCAGATGACCTGGGCGCCCTGGGCGGCTGCGTCGCGCGCGTAGTCCTCGTGCGCCTTGATCATGGACTCCTTGTCCCCGGTCCAACCGGTCTGGACCAGGGCCGCGCGTACTACCGTCACTGTCGCCTCCGAGGAGCTGGTGCCACCGGTTCGCCCGGTCGAAGGCCCCATGAAACTCGTCAGGCGGCAGGTTCACAACCCACCGCGCCGACCGCCGGCTTCGGGCTGCCGGCCGGCCAGCGCACGTCGTGCACCCAGCCGAGGCGCTCGAGCGCGCGGATGGTGATCGCCGAAGGGTCGACCTGCCGACGACCGCGTCCGTGGCGGGCGCAGGTCGGGTCGGCGTGGTGCCCGTTGTGCCAGCTCTCGCCGAACGAGACGATCGCCAGCGGCCAGAAGTCCGTGGCGCGGTCGAAGCGGCGCGTGGCGTAGGGTCGCTCGCCGATCAGGTGGCAGAGCGAGTTGACGCTCCACGTGACGTGCTGCAGGAACGCGACACGGGCGAGCCCGGCCCACACGAACGCGGTGAAGCCGCCCCACAGGGTGCCCGACACGGCGAACCCGACCAGGAACGGCAGCACGAGCGACCCGATGCACAGCCACGGAAAGGCGTTCTGCACGCGCACGAGCATCGGGTCCTTGAGCAGGTCGGGGGCATAGCGCTCGGAGGACGTCGGGTCGTTGCCCAGCAGCCAGCCGACGTGCGCGTAGAGGAGTCCGCGGGTCTGAGCCCAGGCCGACGTCCCGTAACGGTACGGGGAGTGCGGGTCGCCGGGGCGGTCGGTGAAGGCGTGATGGCGGCGGTGCGTGGCCACCCAGTCGATGACCCCGCCCTCGTACGCCATCGAACCGGCGACGGTGAGGAACAGCTGCAACGGCCGGGCCATCTTGAAGCTGCCGTGGGTGAGGCCGCGGTGGAACCCGAGCGTGACACCGAGCCCGGTGACCACGTAGAGGACGACGGCGAGCACGAGATCGGTCACGGAGAAGGCCCAGCCCCAGAGCATGATCGCCGCGAGGACGAGGCCGGCCACCGGACCGAGGACGAGGGCGAGGGTGACGGACACCCGCAGGGCCGTCTCGCCGGTCGAGCACGGCACCACCTGCGTCGGGAACGGCGAGGTCCCGTCGTAGTCCGAGCGCAGCGGCCGGGCCGGCGCGAGCGTGGACGCAGGATCGTTCGAGAGGGCCATAGCCACCGTTCCCAGGCTTGCCTTGTACTCGGCCTGCCAGGGTCCGGGACAGGGCGGTCGACGACCGTCGCTTCGACTATGACACGCGCGCCGCCCCGGGACAACGTAGCGACGCGCGCCCCTCCGCGGGCGTCAGGCGACGGGCACGTAGTCGATCTGCACGCTGTCCTTCGCCACGGCCGCATGGACCTTGGCCTCGGTCATCGCGAGGCTGGTCGACCAGTAGAAGATCACCAGGCTGAAGGCGATCACCACGACCAGGTCCCACCACTCCCCGAGCACGTTGTGGTTGCCGACGCCGTAGCGACCGAGCGCCCCGATGATCACCGTGCCGAGGATCCACGGGCCGATCCACACC